>CAYUQM010000028.1:0-22482 GCA_964446855.1 uncultured Muribaculaceae bacterium | reverse complement strand
TGGAAGTTCTTCGTCAAAAAGGTATTGCTTCTGCTGATAAGAAAATGGGTAGAATTGCTGCTGAAGGTTTGGTAGCTTCTGCTATTTTGGATGATTGCGGAGCTTTGGTTGAAGTTAACTGTGAAACTGACTTTGTTGCTAAAAATGATGAGTTTAAAGAGCTTACTAGTTGTTTCGCTGAAGCTGTTGCTAAAAGCAACCCTGCTGATGTTGACGCATTCCTTGCTTCTACTTGTCCTGAATGCGGTAAAGTTATTTCTGAAATTATTAAAGAAAAAATCGCTTCAATCGGTGAAAAAATTACTTTTAGAAGATTTGTTCGTTACGAAGGCATTACTGCAAGCTACATTCACAACGGTAAAATTGGTGTATTGCTTTCAGTAGATAAAAAAGATGAAGAATTAATGAATGACATTTGTCTTCACATCGCATCAAGCGCTCCTGAATTTATTTCAAGAAACGAAATTCCTCAATCTGTTATCGACCACGAAACTGAAATTGAAATGGGTAAAGAAGATCTTCAAAAGAAACCTGAAGCTATCAGAGCTAAAATTGTTGAAGGTCGTGTTAACAAATTGATGGCTGGTAAATGCTTGCTTGAACAACCGTTCATCAAAAACCCTGATGTTACTATCGGTCAATTGATTGAAGGTAAATTGGAAATTAAGGCTTTCACAAGATATATGCTTGGCGAAGGTTTGGAAAAGAAACAAGAAAACTTCGCAGATGAAGTTATGAGCCAAATCAAAGGTTAATTTTGACTATATATAAAAAGAGCCGTATAATTTATACGGCTCTTTTTTGTTTAATATCCAATATTATTTACTTAATATTGCCAATTTTTCTCCGATGGTGTTTTGAGAATTTTGAGTTTGAGAATATTTTGCAGTGGAAATATGATATTGTGGATTGTATAATACTTTTCTATTTCCGCAGAATGAAACAGGAGGTTTGCTTGAACGAGCTCTTCTGACCTTGTTCATAAATTCTCTATCCTGTTGTTTCAGGGCTTCTGAAGCACTATATAACATTAGTACGTTATCTTTTAATACAATAGGGTCTTTTTTATTGTTCTTGTGTGCAATATAGTAACAATCTTGTCCGCCGTCTTGGTATACGCAGTATTTGTCATTTTCGTCATAGATATTTATGAATTCCATACCCGGAGTTAGACCGCCGTTTAATCCCAAGAATTCATTATTATCATCTTTTCCAATGTAAATTCTGTCATTATCAAGATATACCGGTGAATTACTTGCATTTGAAAAATGATCGTAAGTGTGAGTTGTACCGGCTACGTTAAATAATGATACGACAGCATTCCCGTCAGGAGCATATCTGAGTAATGCTGCTATATCCTTTCCGCTTCCGTGTTGCAGCGGGAGTTGGAACGGAGCACCGTCATTTAATGCATGTAATATTGGACGTGAACGTAATAATCTTAGATTTTCTTCATTTTCTTTATGTGTTTTAATGAAACCAAATTGTTCTGCCCACTCGTGGTGTACTGCTGCTCTGTTTTTAAGATACATATTTTTGGTTTTAGTTTCGTACCCTGTTGAACCCAAATCGTCTCCGGCGTAAGTTGTAGGAATTCCCGGTAAGTTCATAAGGAACTTATCCATAGCAAGAGCGTTAGAAATTGCAGGATTAAGAGCTTGTTCAAATGTTTCTGCCTCAAGGTCTTGAACTTCCTTATTGCTTATTACATTTGCAGCTTTTATACTTTCAATTACCATTCCAATTGTCTTTTGTACCTCTTCTACTCCGAAGTTATCGGCATCGTATGTTTTACCCCTGAAATTTCCGGAGCAAAGCTGAGCAACGATTTCTTGAGCTAATTTGAACAATTGGTCTTTTACTTCCGGTTCCAGTCTGCGGTTGCCGTTTTTATCATTGGATGTTGTCATTTTATCAATAGCTCTGTAGAATGCAGAGTTTAATGCTTCTCCTCTGGCAACGGCTTTTGCGCTTACACTAGCGAACGGTTTTGAATTTATAAACTCTTTTGTTAATGTATTAGTATCAACTTCCGGATGCAAAACAGAATAAGCCCGTTTTCTGTAATCGTAATTATTAATATCATTTAAATCAGCATAGAACAATCCCATATCCATAGATAAAATATGAAGAATTCTAGGTTTATCGTGGTTATCAACGAATGTATATGATTTTAATATTGATTCATAAGGACCTGAGAATAGGAATTCTTCGCCACCTCTGCCCTTCCTAAGAATATTATGAACTCTATATCCTTGGTCAGTTCCTCTGTCATTACCATTTTCACCGAGTTTACCAAAAATACCTGCAACATCCGTAAAGAAGTAATTGTAGTTTGCAGTAGCTGTGATACCGGTTTCTCGTAAGAATTTTCTGTTTATATCATTTCTGTAGTAGTATTGTTTATTTCCGTCTTCTTCCTTATAGTAGAAGAAGCGGTCGGAACTTGCACCGTTACCTTTTCTGTGTAAATCAAGTTCGTCGGTAAGTTCTGCGACAAGATATGAGTTTCTGTTTTCTTTGTATACCGCATTAGCGGCATTTGTCCAGAAGTTTATAACTTGGTTCCAGTTATCTTCAAAGGTATCGTGCAGATTTCTCAAAGAATCCATATCAGAAACATCTTTCGCAGCGTCAAACCTGAAATCAAGACCGCCTTTTGCTCTGTCGACAATCATTTCAGCCATTTTGAAACTTGTTAAGTTTGTACCTTCAATCATTTTGTATAAAGCTTTTACAAGTTCTTTTTTGTCAGAAACTTTAATATTTTTAATTCCTGAATTCATCTTCGAAATCAATGCCTCTGCATCATGTTTCTGTGAAAGACTTTTGATTCCGAGACTTTTTAGAGATGAATTTTTAGATGTTGTATCATATATAATTCCGCCGTTGTTTTCATCGATACGGTATTGTAAATCAGGCATTAAGCCTTTCATTACGGCAAATTTCGCAATTTCTTGAGTAAGAAGAGGTATAACGTATTTACCGTATGCTGAAGTATCATCAAATCTGTTTAGTTTTAAATTTTCAGGTAATTTGTTATTTAAAACGCTAAGAATTTCATCAGCAAAACCATACATTGTATCACTGTACATGTGAGTAGTCATGTGGTAAAGTTCTTCAATATCTTCTGTAAGATGCGGGTTTCCTTCTCTTAGCATTTCCAATCTGGATTTGTCAATTTGTTCAGGAGCAATAGCCCTTTTAGTCATATAAGGGGTACTGAATAAAGCTAAAATATCCTTTCCGAGTTCGGCACTTTCAAGAGGGAATTCCATTAATCCGTTAAGTACGGTATCATGCAGGTTTTCTACAGAATCCATACCATGAAGCGTGTATGAGCCGTCAAGGACATTTTTAATTATTTCTTCATTTATTTCATAAGAAAGTTTTTGTGGCAATACTTTTGCCGTAATTTGGTTGTTAATTGCCTTTAATGCTTTGCTTGCGCTTTTCTCATCAATGTTTTTCAGGGCTTGTGCTGTATATAGGTTCAAGATTTGGTTTGTTTTTCTTGTCCAGTATCTAATAGAAGATACTGCGTAGTCTTGAACTTCACAATTTTTTCTCATTAATTTTGCCATAGCAGCCCGTCTGTCTGCAAGCGGAAGATGCATTATTTCTTCAGCATCTGAATTTGAGAATACATAATTGAATTTTGCCATGTCAACATTGGCGTCCCAAGTGTAGAAGCCTCCTTCGAACTTGTTATCAAATTCAAAGTTTTCAAATTTTGTCAGCATTCTTGTTGCTTCGTAAGAATTTAATGATATGAACTCGCCGTTTGGCTGTCTGCTGTTAAATTCGTTGAAGCGTTCAATGTTTTTTGCATAAGTTTTAGGGTCAATAGGGTATGAGTAGAACGGTACGGTATCATTATGTGTCCCTACTTCAAGAGAAGCTGGTCCTGTAGGTTGTTTCCCGTATCTTGTAATTAGCGGTGCCCCGTCTGCAATTTGTTCATCACTTACTGCCTTAATATTGTAAACTTGCACATAAGTCGGACTGTTTTTGTCATATTTACAAGGTTTAAGTCTTACTTTACCGGTATTGTCTTGTTCCGGTATGAACGGTGCATTAACAAGTCTGTGGCGAATAAATTCTTCTCTTTTTCCAAAAGCACCTATTTTTGCTGTCATATCTTTTAAACTGTTGCACTTGAACCAATCAAAGAATACGTTATCTTCACCGTAGTGCAGGATACTTTGGAAATGGATACCGCTTAGGCCTTCTGAGGTAATTGCAGCATCGCAAACAAGGTTTTTACCTTTTGCAAATAATTTTTGTTGAATTCTTGCAAAGGTTTGTATATCTCCCATTGCGGAGGATAGTTGGTAGCCGCTTTCAAGCCAGTAATTATGAGAGCTCAGATTATCACCTGAACTAAATGGCAGTAAGAAGATTTTTGAGTAAGTGTCAAGTTCTCCTGAATCAAGAGCATGCTCTATTCCTGCTGCTGTCCCGCCTATATGGTTAGAGAAATTTTTGGATGCGTCTAATCCTTTTTGGGCATCAGGATTTGGTATAATTTTACCGTTTTCATCGTATTTAAATCTGACATCATAATTGTCGGTACATATTAATATTGCAGGACCTGCGTTATTTGAGGTTGCGCCGCTTGGAACTACAAGGTTGTATATTTGGTGTTCTCTGCCTGATTCTCTTGCATCAAGTAAATCTCCTGCATCTGTTTTAAACATAGGTGTGTTATTAGGGTGGCTTTTTGGAACCAATTGATACTGGTATGCAAAAGGTTGTTTTTCCGCAAGTCTGTATGCATATTGAATATCAACATTATTTTCGCCCGGCTGCAGCTTAATTCTATCGGCATTTTGTTCGTAATTGTGTAAAGTTTTTCCTACTTTATAGTCCCCGTTATTTTGAGGAATAACATTTACAATAGTTAGGTAACAATCATAACGATTTGCGTCAAAAGGATAGCTAAATTTATAGTAATTATCCCCGTAATTATCTTTTTTAACATCATAGCCATTAAAAGATAATTTGTTTTTTACACTCAACCTGTTATTAATACTACTTACTTTCACAATTACTCCTTATTTCCAGATTTATAAATGTCCTAAAGATGGAATTTTGCCAAAATAATATCCTATATTAAGAAATTTTTACATAAATATAAGTCTGTTTACATAAATATTACAAAATATTGCTATTTAGTTTTTTAATTTTATAATGTTTATTGTTAAAAACACAATTAATCGTGTAAAGCATAGGAGAATATTAATGCTAATGACAGAAATAAAATGCGATATTAAAGACATTAATTTGGCTGAACAAGGTGAAAACCAGATTGAATGGGCTCTTAAGGATATGCCTGTTTTGAAACAGATTAAAAAAAGATTTGAAATAGAAAAACCTTTTGAAGGATTAAAACTTGCAGCATGCTCTCACGTTACAAAAGAAACAGCTGCGTTATGCTTGGTAATGCAAGCCGGTGGGGCGGATGCTCTTCTTGTAGCTTCTAATCCGCTATCTACTCAAGATGATGTTGCTGCAGCGCTTGTAAAATATCACAATATTCCGGTATTTGCAGTTGCGGGCGAAAGTGTTGAACAGTACAAATCTCATATCAGAGAAGCTATTAATCACAACCCTGACTTGATTATTGAAGATGGCTGTGATTTGGTTTCAACAATTCACATTGAGCACCCTGAAATAGCAGATAAGGTTATTGGTTCTACGGAAGAAACGACAACCGGTATTATCAGATTGCAAGCAATGGAAAGAGAAGGTAAGTTAAGATTTCCTGCCGTTGGCGTTAACACTAGTATGACGAAACATTTATATGATAACAGATACGGTACCGGTCAAAGTTCTATTGACGGTATATTGAGAGCTGCAAATATTCTAATCGCAGGTAAGACTGTTGTTATTTCGGGTTACGGCTGGTGCGGCAGAGGTTGTGCTCTTAGAGCAAAAGCTATGGGTGCTAACGTAATTGTTTGCGAAGTTGATCCGCTTAAAGCTCTCGAAGCCGCTATGGAAGGCTATAGAGTAATGCCTATTGCTGAAGCCGCAAAAGAAGGGGATTTGTTCTTAACGGTTACCGGTGATAAGCACGTTATAGATATTCCTCACTTACTTTCTATGAAAGATGGTGCGTTTGTTGCAAATGCAGGTCATTTTGATTGGGAAGTTAATGTTGGGGATTTGAAAGCTTATACTACTGAAATTAAACAAATCAGACCATCTCTTGAAGAATATAAATTAAATAACGGTAAGTCAATATATGTTCTTGCAGAAGGCAGATTGGTTAACTTATCTGCTGCAGAAGGACACCCTGCCAGTGTTATGGATATGAGTTTTGCAAATCAGGCGCTCGGTATGGAATTTATCGTTAAAAACAGAGGTAAATTAGAAAATAAATTACATACTCTTCCTCACGAAGTAGATGTGAAAATTGCAGAGTTGAAGTTGCAATCAATGGGTATATCAATTGATTCTTTGACAAAAGAACAAGAAGAGTACTTGAACAGTTGGAATATTGACTAATATAATAATAGTAAAAAACCGCTCTATACGAGAGCGGTTTTTTATTTAAAATGCAAAAACTCCGGAAATCAATTCCGGAGTTTTTGTGTCTTCTTGTAATAATATTTAATTATTCAACAACAATTGCGCTTACAGGACAAGCTTCAGCTGCTTCTTTTACCGCATCCATGTTGTCTGCTACAGCTGCTTCATCAACTACAGCTTTATCTTCAATAGAAAATACTGCGTCGCAAATTGATTCGCATGCGCCGCAAGAAATGCAATCATCAGTAACTTTTACACTCATTTTAATTCTCCTTTTAATTTGTTACAATACATGAATTTCTTCACACCAGTAATTATATAATAAAAATTTTAAAATATCCAGTCTTTTACAAAATCAGCCACATTATCAAAGCCAATCAGGGTACCCAAATCTTTACCCGATTTAGTTTTGTCATACACAAGAACAGGTACTTTTTCTCTTGTGTGATCCGTTCCTTCTACACAAGGGTCGCATCCGTGATCTGCAGTAATAATAAGCAAATCATTACTATTCATAGCGTCAATTAATGCCGGTATATAGGAATCTATTTCTTCAATTGCGACACCGTACCCTTTTGCATCGTTTCTGTGTCCGTAGAGCATATCTGTATCGACAAGGTTAGTAAATATTAATTCAAAATCAACATTACGTTCTTTGTAATCAGTATATTTTATGTTTTCTAAATCAAGTTCGTTTTTAATAGCTTTTAATGTAAGTTCAAGTCCTTCTTTATTTGAACCTGTATGAATTGCGTGTGTTATACCTGCTTTTGAAAAAATGTCTTCAATTTTTCCGATACCTATAACTTTTCCGCCTTTATCTTTAATATCATTTAATAAAGTATGTTTTGGAACCATTGAATAATCACGTCTGTCTTTTGAAATTCGTGTTGGTTTTCCGTCAATAATTTTGTAAGGCCGTGCAATTACGCGAGAAACATTGTAATTCCCTTCGTCAAGTATTTTTCTTGCGATTTCACACCAATCATATAGAGTTTCAAGCGGAATTAAATCGGTATCGAGTGCTATTTGGAAGACGCTGTCTGCACTTGTATATACTATCGGGAATTTTGTTGAGTGGTGTTCATCGTTCAATTTTTCAATAATTGCGGTTCCGCTTGCCGGAATATTTGCGAGAACTCCGCCGCAATTAGTTTCTTTTATAAATCTGTCGATTAGTTCGTCAGGAAAACCGTTAGGAAAAGTTGCAAAAGGTTTTTCATTAATTAATCCCATAAATTCCCAATGCCCTGTTGTTGTATCTTTTCCTTTTGATTTTTCAAGCATAGTACCATATCGTGCAGTCGGGTTTTCTGTTTTTTCAATACCCATGAAATCTTGAATATTACCCAATCCCATTTTTGCAAGGTTTGGTACATTTAATCCGTTATTATATTCGCAAACGTGCTTTAATGTGTTGCATTCCGGAATATCGTTAAATTCCCTGCAATCTTCCATTGCTCCGATACCCATAGAATCAATAACGACAACAATAGCTCTTTTCATAATTTCCCTCACAATCTTATGAATGTATTTTAGCACAAAAAGTTTGAAAAGATTTATGTTTTTGTTAAAATTGGGCAAGTAATGGTAACACAGATTGTGGCAAAGGTAAGGCAGGTTTTGAATGTTTAACGTAATAAAACGCGGTATTACTAAAGTCAAGGAAGATATTCAAGTAATATATGATAAAGATCCTGCAGCAAACAATATTATTGAAGTAATACTTTGTTATCCGGGATTGCATGCGCTCGTGGCGTACAGGCTTGCGCATAGACTTTATAAATGGCATATCCCTTTGATCCCGCGGATAATATCTTATATTACAAGAATTTTTACAGGTATTGAAATTCATCCTGCTGCAAAAATTGGCAGAAGATTTTTTATAGACCATGGTGAGGGGGTTGTAATTGGAGCAACAACTATCATTGGGGATGATGTTTTAATATACCAGCAGGTTACGCTTGGCGGAACCGGTAAGGAACACGGCAAACGTCATCCTACTTTGGGAAATGGTGTAATTGTAGGTGCCGGAGCTAAAGTTCTTGGGAATATTACACTTGGGGATTATGTTCGAGTCGGCGCAGGCTCGGTTGTTGTTGAAGATGTTCCGGAATATTCTACGGTGGTAGGGGTTCCGGGGCGTATAGTTACTCGTAAGCTTAAAGATAAAAACGGGGTGCTAATGCATAACCGAATTCCCGATCCTATAAAATGTGAGCTTAACCGTTTAAAATATGAGCTTCAGGATTTGAGAGAACAAATAGAGCGGATGAGTTAAAAATACATATTTATTTACATTGATGGAAATTTTAACATTTTTTCACTAAAATATTGCTATAGGAGAATAGCAATGGAATTTTTACTTGATGTACTATATATTTTTGTAGCGCTTTATACAATGTATTTTTTTGCGTTAGCTTTGAGAAATTTGAATGATACTCCATTCAAAAGAGAGCTTCGTCATTCTGCTTATGAGGATAAAGAAAATTTAGCTGTTGTCATTTATGCACATAACAATAAAAAAACTCTTGCTAATCTTGTTAGCGAATTAAAATCTCAGGATTATCCTATAAATAAATTTAGAGTATTTGTTCTTTTGGACAACTGCAATGATGGTTCTCAAGACTTATTTGTCGAAGAAAATTTTATCCATGTTATTGATATTAAGGGTGTGGGTACTATCGGAAAAGACCAAGCTATTGCTACACTCCTTGAAAAATTATCAGAAAATGATTATATTGACTCTTATGTATTTTTGGATGCTGATAGAAGTATTTCAACAAGTTTTTTATCTACAGTTAATGCTGCATTGAAGAAACAGAGTGTTATCTGTGGAGAAACAGTTATTGAAATAGATTGTTTAAATTTTGTTGACCGAATTAGGGCTGCATATCAAAAATATCACATGAATTTTATCCGACGTGCACGTTCTCTTTTTGGGTTGGCTGCTCATGCTGATTCCGGAGTATTTATTATTAAAAATAATATTGTGAAAGAGATCGGTGATGTAGATTTTAAAGATGTTAATTCTGAGTTGAAATACAGTTTGTTATTGTCAAAAATAAAATGCAGATGTACTTATAATCCTAATATTCAAACGATTGTTCATCCTGCAAATTATATTTTTAGAAAACCTAAATTATCATACAGAATGGATTTGTTTAAGAACTGTATTCCGCAGTTGTTTTCTAATAATTTTGTGTTTTCGGAACATATTATCTCTTTACTTTATCCGAACATTTGGTTACTGTTGATTATATATTTTGGCTTGCTTAAACACTCACTTTCTTATCATTTTATTGTTGATTTTAAAGTTGTATCTCTAAGTTTTTTGGCACTTGTTGTTGCGTTCGGTTTGAGTTTGATTAACGCAAAAATGACGATTAAAGAAATCGGGTATTTGATGTTGTATCCGCTGTATTCAATTTGTCATATTATTGCAAATTTGCCTCCGATTAGGTTTATTACCGGTAAAGTTTTTAATAATGGAGATGAAGGTAAAAACTTTGAAAAATTTACTGTTGATGTAATTGTTACTGTTGGTAAAAATAATTTAAATTGTAAATTAGATTTTATTTCTCAAGACGGTTTATCCAAAATAAAATTTGTGTACAAGAACAAATCTTACACTACATCATCTCATTTGAGAATGATTGATGCCCTGCAGGAATTGAAGCTCAAACTTGATGATTACGGGTATATTTTACGTATTTGTAATTGTTGTTCTCACTATAGAGCAAATGTTGACGGATCTACAAATATGCTTAGAGGATACTGTGACAGTGAATATCCTAGCCCATCATTAAACGAACCAAAGCCAACGCTTGTTTGGAATACTTGTTCTGCTTTTACGCCTGCAAAATTGAATAATATTATTTCTGAGATGATTCAGGCAAGCAATAAAAATGCAAATTAAAGTATTTCGTCCAGCATATAAAATGAGCCGCAAATAATTGTTAGAGTTTCTTTGTCTTTTAAATCTAAATCGCCTAGAGACTTAAAGGTTTTGCCGTCAAATTCACAGGCGCTTTGTAATTCTTCAACTGTTGCTGAGTTTTGATGCGAAAAATGATTGAAATAAATTTCATCATTTTTTGTGAATAATGCAGACATCATTTTTTTGTAATTTTTATTTCTTAAGCATCCAAATATAAAACGACGTTTTTTATTCGGGAAATATGCATCTAAACTTTCCCTTAGAGCAAGTGCTCCATTAGGATTGTGCGCCCCATCAATTAAAATGTTTTTGTGCTCTATGTACTCAAACCGGCATGGATGTTTAACATTATTTAATCCTTTTTTAATTGTTTCTTGAGAGATTTTGGGGTATACAAGTTTAATTGCAGCCAGAGCCAGCGACAAGTTTTCTTGTTGATAAGTTCCTTTAAGTGCAAGTTCTGAAGTGTTTTCCAACGGGGTAACCATTAAAAGTAAGGAATCGCATTCATCAGCTTTATCTTTGATAGCTTCATACCCTTCTGATGTCACAACCGGACAACTATTTTTAATAATACCCGCTTTTTCAAAAGCAATTTTATCTTTTGTTTCTCCGAGTCGTTCGGTGTGGTCAATATCAATATGAGTAATAATTGCGCAAAGGTTTGATTTTATGATGTTGGTGGCGTCAAATCTTCCGCCCAATCCTGTTTCTAATACAACAACGTCAACTTTTTTATCAGAAAAATATTTAAACATAACTGCCGTTAATATTTCAAATTCTGTTAAATCAATATTATTTTTGTCCGCAAGCTCGATGATATTAAATACATATTGAGAAAAATCACTTTCGCTAATATCCGTACCATTAATTTTGATACGTTCTGTGTATTTATGTATATGCGGACTGGTGTATAACCCGACAGTTTTGCTATCTGCTTTTAGGATAGATGCAATAATAGAGCATACAGAGCCTTTCCCGTTTGTGCCGGCAACGTGGAAGTATTTTAAATTATCCTGAGGATTTCCGAGTAATTCAAGAATTTTTGAAATTCTCTCTAATCCTAAGTTTATATGAAACTTACCCTGTGATGTCAAAAGGTTAAGTGCGTCTTTGTATGTTTGCATAATTATAAATTTTCCAATTGTTCAGTTATTTTTTCAATTCCGTCGTATTTTGCAAGTTTAATTGAGTTGTCTTGTAGCGTTGCAAGTTTTTGTTGGTTGAGAATGAGTTCCTCAATTTTGTCTCTTAGTGTATTGACAGAAGTTTCGGAATCTTCAAGATATAATGCCGCGTCTTTTTCAACCAGATATTTTGCATTTTTGCGTTGATGATCTGCCGCTGCATGCGGGTATGGGATAAGAATTGAGGCAATTCCTGCGGCTTCAATTTCTGATATGCTTAGAGAGCCTGCGCGTGAAACTGCTATATCAGATGCCTTAAGTACTGTTACCATATCTTCAAAATAAGGACGAACAATTATGTTTGTATCCTCTTCGTATCTGGGGTAAATTTTTGCAAGTTGTTCAGTGACCCGTTCGTAATTCTTTTTTCCGGTTTGAAATATTATTTGTAGATTATGTTTTTGGCTTAATTCCTTGAGCAGCATAACTGCAGCATCATTTATTGATCGTGCGCCCTGAGAACCTCCCATTACACAAAGGGTCAGTTTGTCTTTAAGTCCTATATTTTCTCTTGCTTTTACTTTTGAAAGAGTTTTAAATTGTGGGCGTATAGGGTTGCCGTTTACGTAAAAATTTTTATTTTTGATGAATTTTTCTGCACTTTCAAACGCGACAGAAATGGCTGACGCGTATGGCGCAAGCTTTCTGGTTACAAGTCCCGGTTGGGCGTCACAATCATGCATCATATATGGTTTTCTAAGTAGTTTTGCTGCAATCATTGATGGGGCCGAAACGTATCCGCCGGTTCCAAAAATTGCGTCAGGTTTATACTTGAATATATAACCCATACTTCGAATAACTGCAGCTCCAAGTTGAAGTGACCACTTGACAAAATCTAAACTGATTTTTCGCGGCATTCCATGGATTGAAACGGGTAAGAATTTGTACCCTTTAGTATTAACAATATCAAATTCTAAATTCTTAGGATTTCCAACATAAAAAACTTCGTATCCCTTCTGATGCAGAGCATCGGCTACAGCTACTGCCGGATAAATATGACCGCCCGTTCCGCCGCCTGTGATAAAAAATCTTTTTTTAGACATGTTCGGTATTCCTTATTTTTTTAATTCTTTTTTTTGAAATGTTCAGTAAAATTCCAATCATACATAAAGATACAATTAGAGAAGACCCTCCGTAGCTTATGAATGGAAGCGGAACTCCCGTAGTTGGGAAGAAGGAACTTGCAACACTGATATTCAAAAATGCTTGAAATCCTATTGAAAAAGTTATCCCGATTGCAAGAAGTTTGCCAAACATATCAGGACAACGAGAAGCAATAATAAAACCTCTGTGTATTAATGTCCAAAACAGCCCGATAATCAGAACGCTTCCAACCCAGCCCATTTCTTCAGCGATAATTGCGAATATAAAGTCGGTATGACATTCAGGCAGGTATGAAAGTTTTTGGATTGATCCTCCGTATCCGACCCCTGTTAATCCGCCGCTTGCGAAAGCAATGAGGGATTGGATAATATTATATCCTGCGCCTTGCGGATCAAGTTCCGGGTGCTGCCAAGTTGTTATACGCTGCATTTGGTAAGGTTTAATAATGGTTGTTGCCGCAATTATGATTGAGAATACACCAGCTCCAAGACAGCTGAAAAATAATTTTAACGAACCGCCTGCGGCAAGAAACATTACTACAGATGTGGATAGTAGTAATATAACCATTGAAAGGTTTGGCTGAATAAAGATTAATCCAAGCATTATAATTATCGGAATAAATGCTCCGGTCCATTGTGTTTGGTCAAATAAGTCAGCTTTCTTTTTGAATATTGTAGCCAGAAGCAGTACAACGGCAGGTTTCGCAAATTCTGAAGGCTGCAATTGAAATCCAAGCAGATTTATCCATCGCTTTGCGCCGTTAACGGTTACTCCCAAAGGTGTAAAGTCTACCAAAATGAGCAAAACGATAATTATTCCTGCAAAAATCATGTTCCAATTCGCGAGTTTTTTATAATCAAAGTTTGTGAAAAATGTCAATCCAAAAAATCCTACAACAAAGCAAATCAGTTGTTTAAATAAAAATTGAGCCGGATTTCCGCCTTCTTCAATGCACTTTGGAGCTGATGCCGAAAATATTGCGAGGAAACCGATTATTACAAGAAAAGTAACGGCAATCAGCAGACCTTTATCAGGAGATGATGTAATTACACTCTGAATTTGGCGTTTATGATGTTCTGCATATTCCTCTCTTAATCTATCCGATCTGCGATAAGACATCTTCTTTAAAAATCCTTCCTCTTTCTTCATATCCGCTAAACATATCAAAACTTGCACATGCAGGTGAAAGTAATACCACATCCGGTTTTAATTCTATTGATTTGTTTACTGCATTTTGCATGGAAGCTTCTTTTATGATGTTTTCAAAGCCGTTTTTGCGTAAATTCTCTTCAAATCGTTCTGTAGCTTCTCCGATTAAAATAACTGTTGTAATATGTTTATTTACGGCATCGCAGAATTCTGTCAGGTCAGTAAGTTTATCACGTCCTCCTGCAATAAGCGCTACATTACAGTTATTAAATGAATTAATTGCAACGAGTGAAGCTTCAGGATTAGTTGCTTTTGAGTCATTGTAGAATGTTATGCCGTTATGTGAGGCAAATTTTTCAAGTCTGTGTTCCGGAACTTTAAATGAGATAATTGAAGTTCTTATATTTTCGTTTGAAATCCCCTCTAATTTGGCGCAAATGATTGCGCATTCAAGGTTTTGAAAGTTGTGTTCCCCGATAAGAGGACAGTCCGCAGTGTCGATAATTTTTTCTGCAATACCCTTCCTTTTAAACCAAACGGCGTTATCTTTTACATAAGAACAGTTTTGCCCGATTTCATCTCCGAACATAAATACTTCACCCCCGGCAGTTTTTGAAAGTTCAAGGAGCTTTTCGTCTTTAGCGTTTAATACTGAAAAAGCCGGTGCCTGTGGAGATTTGAAAATTCTTGCTTTAGAGTCAAAATAATGCTCAAGAGTTTTGTGCCAAGTTATATGGTCAGGCGTTAAGTTAGTAAATACCGAAATCTGCGGTTGAAATGCCGGAGAATAAGCCAATTGGAAAGAGGAGCACTCGCATACGAAATAATCAATCGTATTGTCGTCTACAATATCACAAGGTGGTTTTCCGTAATTTCCGCAAGGTTCAGCTTTAGATTCGCTGTTCAGTATATGCGCAGTTAAAGCTGTTGTTGTAGTTTTTCCATTTGTACCCGTAATTGCAATAAAAGGTTTTAACGTTTGGGATGCCGCCAATTCTATTTCCGAAATAACTTGGATATTTTTTTCTTTTAATTTGTTCATAATTTCAGAGTCCAAAGGTACGCTTGGGCTTGTAATCGCCATATAGCAATCACTTAGAAACTCTTCCGAATGCCCGCCTGTTTCAACCTTTATGCCGTTTACCTGCAGGTCGGCGATTGTTTCGGCGTCAGACTCTTTTGCATGGTTAAATTCAGTTAAGAAAACATCTGCCCCGTGACGGTTTAGGAATTTTGCCGCTGAAATTCCGCTTTTGGACAAACCTATTACAAGAACTTTTTTATCAATCCAGTTTGTAAGCATTATATAATTCCTCTTAACGTCAAATAAAACAAAGTGAGTGCAATAGCGGACAGTATTGCAGCAACAAGTGCAAATATAGTGACAACCTTCTTTTCACTCCATCCGCAGAGTTCAAAATGATGATGAATCGGTGACATTTTGAAAACTCTTTTGCCTGTAGTTTTGAAGCTTATAACCTGAATGATAACAGATAATGTTTCGCATACAAAAACTCCGCCTAGGAATATCAGAAGAAATTCAAATTTACCCATAACCGCAAGGGTTCCGAGAAGTCCGCCGAGGGCAAGAGAGCCTGTATCGCCCATAAATACTTCAGCTTTCGGTTTGTTGTATTTTAGAAATCCGAATAATGCGCCTGCAACTGTTGCGGCAATAATTGCAATTTCATCATATCCGCTCATAAATGCGATAGCTGAAGTTCCGGCAAAGGCAAATGTTCCGGTAGATGCGGCGAGTCCGTCTAACCCGTCTGTCAAGTTGTAAGCATTTGAGGCTCCTGTAATTACAAATACTGCAAAGAACGGATACAACCATTTTAAATCAATAACCCAGCTTCCAATGGAGAATTCTGTTCCAAAAGGGTTTGACATCATAACAAAAATTGTCGGCAAAAGCGCAATTGCTATTTGTCTTAAGAGCTTGCCTTTTGCGGATAATCCGTCATTCGCGTGACCTTTCAGCTTTATATAATCATCTTGAAAACCTGCAAATGTGTAGAACAAGAGTGTTATTAATATTATTAACGCCGCATTGTTAAATCTTTGGGCAAGAAATAGGGTTATAATTGATGCCGTAAGGATTGCAGTTACAATAAAAACTCCGCCTGTAGTCGGTGTTCCTTGTTTTTTTGCGTGAGCCTCCGGTGCGCAATCTTTTACGTATTGTCCGATTGTTTTTTTCTTCAAAAAATCAATATATGGCACCCCAAATAACAGGCACAAAATCATTGAAAGCAAAAAAGCTACTGCTATCATTATCATACTGTAATTTCTCCCTTAAGATTTTCGATTATTTCTTCAAACTTCATAGAGCGCGAAGCCTTTAAAAATATTGTAGTACCTACATCTGCATTATCAAGAATATATTTAGAAACTTGTTCATTATTTTCAAAATTCTTTACAAAAGAAGCTGAATTTTTTAGTTCATTTGAAATTTCTTTAGCAAACCCGCCGACTGTTAGAAATTTTACGTTCTTGCAGTCAGGTAGTGTAGCAAGGAACTGCCCAACTCCTCTGTGCAGTTCAGTAGAATGTTCTCCAAGCTCACCCATGTCCCCAAGGATTACAAGTGGATTTTTATACAACTGCATGAATGTTGAAACGGATGCTTTCATTGATTCGGGGTTTGCATTATAACTGTCGTTAATTATTGAAAATCCGTTAATCTCTTGAGTTTCCCACCGCTTTTCAATTGGCTTGTATGATTTAAGTCCGTGACTTATTTCTTTATATGACATTCCGAGTTTTTTACCAAGAATAATTGCGGAAAGAGAGTTTTCTACGTTATAATCTCCTTCTACGCTCAGTTCAAATACTTCTTCATCATACAAGAACTTTGTGTATGCTGGTTGTATTTCTGTAATTTCAGCATCCTTAAGCTCGTAGAAAATTTTCTTGCCGCCAAAACTTGCAAATTTCTTTATTCTTTCATTGTTTTGAGAAATTAACGTGCCGTCAGGGTGTAAGTGTTTAACAATTTCAGACTTAGCTTTTGCGATGTTGTCCAGACTCCCGAGACGCCCGATATGAGCTGAACCAGCATTTGTTATAATTGCAAAATCTGGTTCGGAGTATTTTGATAAAAGCTCAATTTCACCAAGTCCTCTCATACCCATCTCAACAATCAAGACTTCAGTATCCTCAGGCATTGTCATTAATGTTTCACAAAATCCTATTTCGTTATTGTGGTTTGAAAAAGTCTTGTGGGTTTTAAATTTTTCTTTTATAACGGAATAAACGATTTCTTTTGTCGTAGTCTTTCCTGAACTTCCCGTAATAGCGATAACAGTCGGGTTAAATTTTTTTCTTAAAAAATTTGCAAGCTGTAAATATGCAGTCTTTGTATCTTCTACTTTTAAAACGAGCTTTGCGCTGTCAGGATAGGCGTCTTTCGTTATAAAGCAGCCCTCAGCCCCATTTTCGATAGCTTTATCAAGGAAATTTTCTCCATCAAAGCTTACTCCTTTTAAAGGGAGGTAAAAATCGCCACCTTTAATAGTTCTCGTATCTGTAGAAATAGAGAATGATTCCTGTTTTGTCGTATTTTTTATCACCATTGCGCTTGTTGCGCTTAAAATTTCTTCTAATTTAAACATCATATTCTAATTATATTTCAAATAAAAAAGATGAGAAAAAAGTTAATAAATATTAATACAAAAGCAGGTCAGATATTACCTGACCTGCTTTCAATGAATTATTATGATTTACACATCGCGTGTCAAGAAAATTTTATTATAAAAGATAAATGTTAAGGCATAATTGTATGCCAATTGGAATAACATGAAAATGTAAGAATAAATCAGCGTGGCTATAAATACAGATACAAATTCACCCATTCCGCGAAATATAGTAATTGCAATAATAGACAATAAAGCAGATACTAATGTGATTAAAAGAGCAAACGGGATAGATTTTAAAATAAGGATAGAATTTGCTGAAAAAACTTTTGGAAAGTATTTGAATACTAGCGATATATCAAGATTTCCATTAGTTTTATATTGTGCAGCAAACCCAGTAACAATATATGGACCAGAGTAAGCAATTAAAATCGCAAATCCAAGAATTACAAGAATATTTACAAAAGGAATGAAACTCAACACAAATACAGGTATTAAAATTAATATATAGTATATCGTCCAAATAAAGAAAAATTTTAAAATTCCAGCCCAGTTATTTAAAAGTGTCTTGTCAAATTTTGGCATAATTGTCATATTTTTTACTTTTTCAGGGTCCTTTTCAAAATCCTGATATATATTTAATTGTATTGCGTTATGTATGAATCTGATTAAAAATAAAGTTAAACCTGCCATACATATTAACAATAATATGCCGTATAAGAAGTTATAATTAAATACATCTATCATAGACAGTTTATCTATGTTTGTCTTAAGTTTAATATCTACAAGCGGTAAGCATATACCGATTAGCAAAGTTAGCAGCCCTAAATGACTATTTAGTACATTTTCTCCTCTAAAACACATTTTTAAACCTTCTATCAAACCACCATTCATATAATTTCCTTTCATACTTTTTGCATACAATTCAGTGTATAGTCTAAATGAAGTTTTGAATACCTGTATTTGTATGATAAATTTTAATTTCAAATTCGCTTGAATAATTTCTTAATAAATATTAATACTACTTGACAGTAGGCTTTGAGCAGGGCATAATCATGGTACGTGTATTACTATAGGTAACTCGTTTAATAAAACCCCGGGCTGGGGCGGAAGTTTAAGTCCCGCGAGTTAGGGCGGAGATTCCGGCGCTTTGTTGATATAGGCGGTTTTGACCCGAGGTTACGAAACCTAAAATGAAAGGAAATGAAAATGTACGCAATAGTTGAAACAGGCGGAAAACAATATCCTGTAGAAGAAGGACGTTACGTTGATATCGAATTGTTAGACGCTGAAAAAGATGCAAAAGTTACTTTTGACAAAATCGTTATGTTAGTTAACGGTAAAAAATCAAAAGTTGGTCAGCCATACGTTTCAGGTGCTTCTGTTGAAGGTACCGTTATGGCTCACGATAAAGCTAAAAAAATCATTGTCTTCAAACAAAGACCTAAAAAAGGCTATAGAAAAAAACAAGGTCACAGACAATGTTTTACAAGAGTTATGATTAATAAAATCAGAACTTCAGCTAAAAAATCAGCTTCAACTGAAGAAGCAGCAGAAGCATAGTTAACAAAATTAATTAACAAGGAGAAATAAAAATGGCACATAAGAAAGGTATGGGATCCACCCGTAACGGTCGTGACTCCGAAGCGAAGCGTTTAGGCGTTAAAAGATTCGGCGGCGAAATCGTTAAAGCCGGTAATATTCTTGTTCGTCAAAGAGGAACAAAAATTCACCCCGGTAATAACGTAGGTATCGGTTCTGACGATACTTTATACGCTATCATTGATGGTCAAGTTAAATTTGAATCTCACAGACGTGACCGCAAACAAGTCAGCGTTTACGCGGTGTAAAATTTAATAATTTAAACTTAAAAAGCAGTCTGTAACAGGGCTGCTTTTTGCGTAAAATGTTTAAGTGTTTTTTTAGAGAATCATGGAAAGGTTTTTAATAAAATATAAAAATAATTTAAATTAAAAAACAACAACCGAATTTCGATTGTTGTTTTTTATAAGCTCTCTTTCTTTATTAATCAGTGTCGCAGTATTATTTTACAACCGCGAATTTAGTTTGAATACCTGCATCAGAAGAAATGCTTCGTGCAGCTGTTACCGCCATAGAACGGCGTTTTCTCGCTCCTCTTAATATAAATTCCACACTGTCACATTTATTTGACGATGGGGTTACAATCTTTTTTAACATTTATAAATTCTCCATATTTCTTTCTGATTACATATTTTTAATCGGAAGTTTTATGGAAAAACTTTAATTACTAAAGCTGTTTTGTTACAAATGTTAACTCCAAGGTTTTACAAGAAATTTAATTGCTTTCCCGTCGATGTGTTGCAGCATGGCATATTCAATGTCTTCCAAGCCTATTGTATCTGTGATAAGTTTTTCAACTTCAACATTGCCCGATGCAATGTAATCCAATGCCATACGGAAGTATTTAGGTGTATGGTGGAATACGCTCATAAGCTTGATATCGCCGTAATGCATTCTTGTTGTATCAAAAGTTACTGTCGAACCTGATTTGCATCCGCCGAAAAAGTGAACGGTTCCTCCAGGTCTTACACAAGTAAAAATTCTTTCCCAAATTTCAGGAAGTCCGACGCATTCAACTGCAACATCAAGTCCTTTTCCTTCTTCGGTGAATGATTTGAATATTTTTTCAGGATTTGGGTATTTTGTTAAGTCAACGATTTCATCTGCATGCGCAAAATCCTCTGCCATTTTGAGTTTTAGCGGGTTCCTGCCTGCAACAATCACTTTAGCTCCTTTAAGTTTTGCGAGTCTTGCAAACATTAAGCCTATTGGTCCGATACCAATGATGCCCACTGTATCTCCGGATTTAATTCCTGTTCTTTCTACTCCGTGAACAACATTGGCAAGAGGTTCGCAGAAGGCAGCCTTGTCAAAACTCAACGAATTTGGTATTATTACCATATTTTTTTCAACAATTCTTGCCGGAACTGTTATATATTCTGCATAAGCACCGTTAAGCAGGTCTAAATTTTCACAAAGGTTATATTCTTCTCTTTTGCAGTAGAAACATTTTCCGCACGGGGCTGAATTTGCAGCGACAACTCTATCTCCCGCTTTGACATTATGGACCCCACGTCCGACTTTCTCAACAATGCCGGCGAATTCGTGCCCAAAGCCTGACGGAATATTTTTGATAAGTACGGGATGACCGCGGCGGAATGTCTTAACGTCAGTTCCGCATGTTAATGCTGACATTACCTTAACAACAACCTCGCCATCTTCAGGAGGTTTAACCATAACATTTTCCAGTTTTATATTTTGCGGTCCGTAGTATTGTATTGCTCGCATTAACAATCCCTCTTTACTTTATTTTTATGTAAGCTTTTTTAATTTTGTTTGAAACAGTATCATCGAAAGCTCGTTGTATATCTTCCAATGCGTAAGTGGTTGATAACCCTTTTACGTTAACTTTGCCGGTTCTTAAAAGTTCCAGTGAATCTTTTAAGTCAATCGGTGCAGGGGAATAGCTTCCGAGGACAGTAAGTTCTCTGTAGTAAATCTCGTTATTTGCGTAACCCATATTCAGTGGAGTGCTTGCAAACACAAGAATTGTACCTCCGTTACGTATTGATTTTAATGCGGTATCAATAGCTTTGTCTGCACCTGATGTCATAAATACTGCATCTGCTTCAAGTCTTTCGGGTAAGTTTTTTACGTGAAATGCGTCTATTCCCAGATTTTTAAGAAAATCAATACGTTCCTGAATAAGGTCACATCCGATAACATCCATTCCAAAAGCATTTAGAGCTTGTGCCATAAGTATTCCTATTGAGCCAAGCCCTATGACAAGGACCGTTGAGCCGCTTCTAAGATTAGCTCGTTTTACGGCTCTAACACAGCAACCCAAAGGTTCGTAGAAGGAAGCTTCTATTTCGCTGAGATTTTCAGGTATAAGGTACGCTACATTCTGTAAATGTTCTTCAGAAACGTAAACAAGTTCACTAAACCCTCCGGGACGAATATTTGTTCCCTTAAAATGGGTGCACATTGAAACATTTCCGTTTATGCAGTAATTACATTTTCCACATGGAATATGGTGAGATGTTACAATTTTATCGCCTGCTTTGAAATTAGTTTGTGATTTTATTTCAACAATTTTTGCAACAATTTCGTGTCCGAGAACTGTTCCTTCGGGAGAAATGTGTTCTCTCAACTTAACAATGTCCGAACCGCAAAGTCCGCAGCCCAATACCTCTACGATGGCTCCGTCTTTATCGCCTAATGCTAAATTAGGAGCCTCTCTTAATATAATTTTTCCTTGTTCAATTACAGCTGTTTTCATAAATAATAATCACTTCCTGCTCAAATTTTAACACAAAAAAAAGACTGATTAAATAATTAATCAGCCTTTTTTACTTTGTGAAGTTCAAAGATTATAATTTAGAAGCAACCATCAATGTTGTTTCAGCCAATCTTGTAGAATAACCCATTTCGTTATCATACCAAGAAATGATTTTAACCATATTGTCACCCATTACACGAGTTAACAAAGCGTCAACTGTAGATGATTGAGATGAACCAATGTAGTCAGAAGAAACAAGCGGTTCTTCTGTATAGCAAAGAACGTGTCCGTCAGCACCTTCTTTTAATGCTGCGTTAACTTCTTCAACTGTAACAGGTTTTTCAGTTTCGAATACAACGTCAACAAGAGAAACGTCCGGAGTAGGAACTCTCATTGCGAAACCGTCCAATTTTCCTTTTAATTCAGGGATAACAAGAGCAACAGCTTTAGCAGCACCTGTTGTTGTAGGAACGATGTTCAAAGCACCAGCTCTAGCACGACGTGGGTCTTTGTGACCGGCATCAAGAATTCTTTGGTCGCCTGTGTATGAGTGAACAGTTGTCATCAAACCTTTAACGATACCGAATTTTTCTTTGATAACTT
>CAYUQM010000027.1:0-23201 GCA_964446855.1 uncultured Muribaculaceae bacterium | reverse complement strand
ATCTTAATGACAATGCTATTGTTAATGAGACCGAAACTGCTGCTCAACGTCGCACTGAATTAAAAGAAAAATTACAATCAGGCAGATTAAGAGAAGAACTTGATGTTGCAACACAACAAAGAATAGAAAGGGTTGAAAAGCTTCAAACAAAAGAAGATTTAATAAATTACATTGAAGATTTAGAATACTATTTTGATGGCGAAAAAGTTCTTAACAGAGCTGCGATTGAAAAACTTTTAGAACCTTATGATGACGCTGATTTATCCGGATTAAAAGGTATTCTTGAAGTTCTTGCAGAACAACATCCACACGAAGATATATTAGCTCAATCTTTTCACAATATTCTAAAAAGTGAATTTCTAAAACAAAACAAAGATTTTAATTTTGTAAAAGAGTTCTTAAGTGAAGAATCTACTTCCGGTGACGATTTAATTGATGCAAAATATATAGACAGAACTCATGTTTTCAACGATATAAATAAGGCAAATTACTGCAGAGGTCTTTTTGAATACAGAAAACAAAGTCATTTACCAATACTTAATATAGACAACATAATATATATCAGCGATAAACTATCAAAAAATCTGTTCATGGCCTCCAATATAGTAAAAATTCTGGAAGCAAAAGATGAAAATGGAAACTTTTTATATACTGCTCAAAGTGAGTTGTTAGAAGATGAAAGTATTATTGAAATTTTTGCACAAAACAAGCAACTTTGGAATTCGGAACTTGCAGGTTTAGCCAATCAGAAACTTAAAAATGACCTAAGAGGTATTGATTTCATTCGAGAAAAATTAACTGAAAATCCTAATATTACCGCTGAAGAATTAATATCAGAAATCAAGAAATTTACAGGCAATTTTTATATTACCAATCCATTACTAACAGGAATAAGTGAAAAATACACAAACTCTGATGTTAATGTTTGGTTGTCTGAAATACAATCCAGTATAGAAAACATTAAAGATGAAAAAATACTGGAATTTGTTAATAAACAATTGGAATATATTCAAAATTCCGAACGTAATAAGATTAATGTATTTGATGAAATAAATAAAATACAAGCTGCAATGGATGCTTACTTTACATTTAACGGCGACTATTTCTACGTGGGTACAAAAAATAACATGCCATATTATCGTGAGTTTATGAAATATGTAAAAGAACATGATCCTGAACTTGCCGAAAAATTAACTAATGAACCAAGTCGCATGGATAAATATATAAAAAAACCAGAGTATCTTAAACTTAAACAAGATTATGAAACAGATATAAAAATCGGCAGGCTGATAGATTTCTGTAAAAATAATCCTGAAAACGAATTAAGCAATTATTTGTATAACGAATACTATTTAAAAAATGCAAAAATCCCATCATCATTAAAAACTCAGTGCAAAAAAATAAACGAGCAATTTAACGTAAAAATTATACTTCCTTCAAAACTCAAAGGTGCAAAAGAATCATTAGCATATATTCAAAATGAATTAAATGAATGGGTAACGGCAAGTAACGGCCAAGTAAAACTACCTCCTGTATTAGATTTTCTCAAAACCAAACAAGATTATATTGATCCGACAAGAGCATACGGCAAAGGTACAGCTGGTGGATTTGCCGAATCTTCAAGCAATAACGCAATATCTATTGACGGTGTAGATATAACAAGCATACGTCATGCTATTCGTCATGAAATAATGCATATTAATGATACAAAGAAATCTCGTCCTGCACCTGAAGGCATTATTGCAAAAACAATGATAACAGACCCTGAAACAGGAAACATAACGGAAGATATAGATTTCCCTAACTGCAAATATAGAGACGAATTTCTGAAAGCCGGAATTGAGCCCGGACACGTAGAATATGCTTATAATAGCTCAGACGAATTTATTGCAGTTGCTGCAGAAGGTGACATGAGCAAATATTCGCCTGAATTTAAAAAAATACTTATCAAAATGGGCATGCCTGAATGGGCATTCAATTTGAAAACAATAAATCCGAATATTAAAGAACGAGTAAAAAAAGCCGAAATAGTTGCGCAGCAACACCCTAACGAAGCTTTGGATGAAGTTTATTATCACGACAAAGATGAAAAAAGCAAACTAAATTCAGAACAGGTTACTAACCCTGAAGTCAGGGTGGCAGCAAATGAAACAAGACCAACACCTGCTGCAACAAATGAACTTACTTATGAATCCAACGGCAACAAATTACCTGAAAGAGCTATCAGAGCTGAAGTTCAAAGGATAATAAAAGAATATACCGAAGCTAAGGACGATATCACCAAAGATATGCACTCTGCCGGTTTAGATGAACTGGGGAGCTTTGGTTCAAGAATTAAGGGTGAGCAGAGCTTATACGACAAAATTGCAAACTATATGATAGAAAATCCTACCGCAACTATACAACAAGCCATTAAAAGTGTTAGGGATGCTTATGGCGCAAGAACAGTATTTAAGGCGGGAGACCTTGCAAACCATCCTGAAGTTAAAGCATTACTTGATGCAGGTAAAGAAAGAGAAGCATACCTTCGTGCTGCCGAACTTCAATCACAACCTGCATTGGAACAATTAAAAACAGCCATTGCAGAACAAGCAATCGGTAAAGACGGACTAAAACTCGCAAGAATAAGCAACTATGTTGCAAAGGACGGCATCCCGATTTTCTCTGAAGCTCAACTTGCAGAACTTAAACAATTTGCAGCACAACATGGCGTAGAAATTGATTATGTTGTAAAAATAGAAGAATCCGATCCTAACTATGCAGCAATGAAAGAGGCAGGACTAAAACCAACCACTAAATCACAACCATCAGGCTATACCGCTCTGCAAGTTAATTTTAAAACAAATTCAGGCAAAACTCTTGAATGGCAGTTCAGGGGTGAGCTTGTTAATGAAAAAGCTGAAGGTGAACACTTCCCATACGATTTCTCAACAAATAAAGATATTGTCGGAGAACATAGGGAACTGGAAGCGCTTTATAATCCTATAAAAGAACTTTTGACTGAAGAAAATATGCCAAAAGAAGCCTATAAGGAATATTTACGCTATTGGAATGACTACTATACACATTTAAGAAAGCTTGAACTCGGGTTTGAAAGTGTTGAACCTGAACTTAAAGATTACGGCAACGGGTTTAAATTTGATGAACGTTTAAATGCCAATAACCTTGTACAACTTCATGAAGTTTCCGCAAGACTAAAAAGCGGAGAATTTGATATCCCTACATCTTTAAGAGCTTATCTCGATGCTATTTCCGGCGAAGTTCCTGTCTGGGCACAAAGAAAAGCTCCATCCGCAGGTGACTTTTTGCCAACAGAATATCAAATTAAAGATTTTGAGATGAGAAAAGAGTATCTTCCGGATATTTATAAAAAAGCAAAAGGTGAAAAAGAAGTTAAATTAGATCCTATACTCAGAGATGTTACTGAAGAAAATATTGATTTTGTCGAACAACTATGCCGAGACAAACGTTATTCCTGCTATGATATTTATTCTGTAATTACTATGTGTACAAAAGAAAACAGTGCAATACTTCAAAAAATCTATGAAGAAGGAAAATTTGATGCTACTTCGTTGAAAGGTATTGCCGATTTTCTGCAAAAAGGTCCGCATGCTGTAAAACTATTTGAAGCTATCTATAAAAATAAAAATTACCCACAAAATCTTGCAGCTATCATTAATGCTCTGGCAGGGGTAACTCCTGAAAATGTTGATTTTAAAATTAAACTTTTAAGTGATAAAACAATTCCTGAAAATAAATTGCCGGGTCTTATTGAATATCTAACAGAAGAAAACTATGACTTTGCAAAGAAACTCCTTGACCAAAATATAATTAAAATAACCGGATACAACAGTAATGAAGGATGGGTTACTGCCTTAAGATACGTAAATAAAGAAACCTTGCCTATTTTTGAAAAAATGTTGAATTCTAAACAATTTACAGCTTCAGATAAGATTATTAAATGTATAAATGAACACAACATAAAATATTTAGATTATTTACTTACACAAATAGAAAACTCTAAAAATCAATCAAAAGACGTTAGACAATCCTATGAATTAGCATTAAACGACAGTCCTCAAATCCTTCAATATATGGTAGACGAACACATCAGTGATTTTGGTGTAAAATTACTTGAAAAAACTGATATAACTAACGGAAACAGTCGTTTAGAAAATCTCAACATACTAAAGGATTATTATCAGTTCCCTGATATGTATGACAGATTAATTTCAGATTCAAACATTCCAAAAGAGAGGTTATTTGAAATAGCAATTTCCCAAAAAATTGAACCCGAAATACTGGAATCCTTACCTGCTGATTTTACAAAAATGTACAACCAATGTATGAAAGAGCCTACAAAGTATGTAAACGGCGACTTTTCAGAAACCGCTTGCGAAGATAAAGTTAGCAGATTTTTTAGAGCAAATGCTAAAAAAATAACAAAATTAACTGAACTTGGCGACAAAGAATTATATGATAATCTAATGCGAAAACGCCTTGAAGATTTTAATGAATACCTGAAACTCTTTTCAACATTTGATGAAAAAGATGTCAAACTAACAAAAGGACTACTTCAATCGGTTAATGTTGACGGCAAACCATTTATGCCGACTCAAAAAGCTGAATTTATTGATTTAATAAAAGCATACAAGGATAATAACCTTTCTACAACTAAGATTGAAAACATGATAGAAAGTGGCAAAATAGATCTTAGTGAACTTGAAATGGATTTATTCCATGGAATTATGAAAAATTCAGGGCTGACTGATGCCGAAATAGCATCTATTCCACCTGAAAAACTAATGGCATGGGATATAAGATATGCACACCTTTTAGCAAAAGAAATTACTGAAAATGGTAATGCAGCATTTACGGACATTCTTCGTGCAGGAAATTTAGAACCCGACTTTATCGCATATATACATGATGAAAACAATGTTTATGGCAAATCAAACCGTATAACACGTACCCAGTACGAACAGTCAAATATGAAATACGATAAATGGGTCAATCCGGCAAAAGAACATGAAATAATATTCTCTGCCGTAGATGAAAATACTCAACTTGTAAATCAAATTGCAGGACAATTTACGGAAGATATTGAAACTCTACGAACAACTCCTGTAAAAGGATTTATCGACAAACAATTCCAAAATTATATTAAGGACGGTAAATTTGTAATTCCAAAAGATATTGCAGAAAACCCTACAAGACTTCAAGAATTTATAACAAACATAAACAAAGCAATGAAACCTGTTTGGGACAGAGCAAAGGGAAATGCTGAAAATACCGATTCTCAGCGTGCCAATAATGCAAGAAATACCCTTACAATCTACGACCACTTTAACCAGATAGTTAATGACTTATCTCAAATAGATACCAGCCAAACTTCTAAATCTATTGACGTAACCATCAAAATGTGGAATAGAAACCCTCAGAAAGATATTTTCCAAGGAAACTATTCAACATGCTGTATAGGTATTGGAAGAGGTAACGGTTCAGCAATGCCACACTATATAATGAATACAGCATATAATATGATTGAACTTGTCGATAACGGTAGCGGTAAAACGATTGGAAACGCATTATGCTATTTCGTTAAAGGTGAAAACGGAAAACCTGTACTTATTATAGATAATATCGAAATAAATAACAGTTCAAAACCTTCATCTAAAATCGGAGCCGAGCTTAGAGATGCTATAGCAAATTATGCCGAAAAAATAGCAAAAGATGTAACAGGCTTAGATGAAGTAGAAGTTTGTATGAGTTCAAACTATAACGATGTACCGGATAAAGATTTACCGTCACGAACAGAAAAGATTTCCTTTATTGGTGATATTGATTGCAACGAAATCTATATGGATTTATATGAAGGATGGATTACAAAAGAAAATCTTAATAGTGAAGAAACATTACTAAAACTTGACACTTCAAAGGAGTTTGAACCCGCTAACCAAACAAAAACAACACAAAGAGCTAAAGAAGCTGCTGAACCGGTTAAAGCTGAGACATCCATGCCGGTAAAACCTGAAACAAAAATTGAAACCCCGAAAGAAGTCAAAGTTGAAACAGAAACGGAAACTCGTCCGGTTGAAGAAACAGCTGCGGTTAAAACCCCTACTGACAATACCACCGATTCCTTCAGTTTTCTAAATCTTTCTGAAAACCCGACAACAGAAGAAGTCAATGCGGTAAAAGAAAATTTGATTAAATTAGTCAGATACCACGAAAAGAATTCGGAACTAATTAAAAATGTAATTTCAAAGTTAGAAGCTTTAAATGATGTTGATACTATTAGAAATATCGCAGAAATTTATAAATTCTCTCAAGAACAAGGTATTGATATTGATTTCTTAGGGAATACAGGACAAATCTTCAACCCTGAAATGGTCAAAAACAATTCAAAAGGATTTAAAGCAATTTTCAACTACTTAAAAGAAAATTCCAAATACGACACAGATTCAATAGTTGGTATAGCGTTAAACAATTCTCCTGAATCTTTACCATTAGTAAAAGAAATAAACATTTTATTATCAGAAAACTACCCAGGATTTGAAAAAATAGCATTTTCTGAAATACATTTTCATGAATTAACTCCTGAAATTTTAAAAGCAAGACAAGATATATTTAACATTTTAAAAAATAATAAAAATATTTTAGAAGAAAATAAAATGGATATGTTATTAAGCGCATCAAATGAAAGTATAAATGTTGTTAGCCTAATAGTGGATAAATATAAAAGTGGTGAAATAAAAGATGAAACATTCTCAGCTTTACTTTCAAACATAACAAATTTTTCACAATCACGAACACGAGAGTTTATTTTGGAAAATATTGACCTAATGATAAAATATCCACAAGAATCTTGGAGAATTTCATCTAAAAACATTGATTTGGTCAAAGCTGTAGCCGAACGTAATCTTCCTGAAAGAGATTTAAAAAGTCTTATAGAAACAAGCAGGGATTACGGTTTTAAAGAATTAGTTCTTGAACAAGTAAAACAAGGAATTCCTGTCAAAGAAATAACTCAATTTATATTTGACAAAACATTGAGAGAAGAAATCTGCAAACCATTACCTTACGAACCATCTTTGGCGTACGAACTCGACCCTATAGGTACAGGTACTCAGGTAAAATCAATGAAACCTCTATACCCGTTCGAAGGCATAACTCCAAAGGCAAAAACACCTGAAAGAACTATTGCAACACCTGAAATCGAAGATTTATTTATAATGCTTGAACAAGGTCAAACAGTAAGAATTGAAATTCCTGACGAAGGTGGAGCAAAACCTGTACAAGGCAATACCAAAATTCATCCGGAAGACAGAATAAAATTAGGCAAACCGGAAGAAGCAGGTTATGACATTGAATATGGCGAAAAAAGAAACTGGAGTGATTCAAAAATCGCAAGAGATATTATGCAAAATTTTTACGACGGTCACTCATATACTATGGAAGGTGTATCTGTCGAAGTTGTAAAAGTCGGAGATAAATACAAGGTAAAAGTCACAGGCGACGGAACTTATGATTACAGACTTCTTGAAGAAACAGGTGCAAGCGACAAACCTGATTATAGCGAAAGCGGCGGACATTACGGCGAAGGTGCAAAAGTTGCGGCAGTAAGTTTGCTTAATAAAGACGGAGTTGATTACGTTCAATACGGCTGCGGAGAATGGGTCAAAACATTCAACAGAGCATACGACGAAGTATTAGATTCAAACTATATGACAGAAACCCTCACAGAAAATAAAACTCCTGTACAAGGTAACTATTTTGAGTTCACAACAGATGATATAAATCTTGTTCATCAAATGCTTGAAGCAAAAGATTATTTCAAGCATCCGTTCAACAAAGATTTTCAAAACGCAGATATTGAAAATGAATTTTTTGCAATAAAAATATTACCTAAAGGTCAAAAAGGTAATCTTTATATAGTTCAACGTTATGAAACAAATAATGCTATTGAAGACTCTATAGACGGTTTCAATATTGTATTTAAAAAGAAACCTGAAAACCCTGAGTTAAGGCAAAACAGTACAATACATCATTCTTTAGAAAGTGACAGAGACAGAAGTGCAATAAGCAACACCAAACTTTCAAACCTTCTGACAATGTATGCTACAACATTATCCAGAGAAGAGTTGGCAAAATTGATTGTCTCAATGGAACCGATATGGTCAAAAGGAACGTTAGAAAGGACAGCGCAAGAAAACGCTATTCTTAAGGGTATATTAGATGCAGCCGAAGATAAAATTTTGGATATAGACTTTTCTTCTAAAAAATATGTTTATATTGATTTCAGGGCATCAAACGAAGATATTGAAATGGCACATCTAATGGGGTATAAAACAGTAACTGTTGAAGAACTCAAAAAAGTGGGACTTCAAAGTATAAGCGAATTAACCGCAGGCAAAAAAGTACCGCTCCAACCAAACGAAGTTCAATCTCAACAAATTCGTTTACTTAACGAAGGTGTTCGTATAATTCAAGGTGAATGTCCACAGTACTCATCATTGATATATTCTAAAGATGTAGATGCTCCTAAGTTTATTTTTAATGAAGGCGGCTCTCCTAATGAACGTGCTGAAGCAATAATTCCTAAAAAATGGTTTGATGGCAGTGGTGAATATAAAGGTCACTGGATAAAAGAATCTGCTCTTCACACTAACAGATATGTTGATTTACTTGCAACTTGGATTCATGAAATATCGCACAAAAATGGTGCAGATGCTTCCACTAAGTTTACTAACGCCTTAAAAAATATTGAAGCTATTATAATAAAAACTCTTACGGAAAATCCTGATGCACTTATGAAGATAAAAGTTCTGGCAGAACAATATGATGAAATTTCAAAACAAGCAGTAATAGATGCTGCTTTGGATAAAGATTTTGCAAGACAAATTTTTGATATCACTACTACTATAAAAGCTGAGGATTTTGACCCTCAAGCCTATACACGTCAAATTCAATCCGAAATCAGCTCATTAAAAGAATATCAAGAATATGTTTCCGAACAGAACTCATCTGACGCTGGTATACCTGAAGAAAAAACACAGCCTCAAATAAAATACGAACTGCCAAGTTCTAAACCCAAAACAACAAGTACAACTTCAGATATTGTCCCAACAACTCAAGCATCTATGCAACAATTACAACAAACAGGATCTGTAAGAGTATCAATTCCTGATATTGGCGGGACCAGACCTACAAATACAGAAAACCCTGTTATTCACCCTCAAGATATATCTGAGTTAGGACAAACAAAACCTGCAAAAATCAGAATTCATTATGGAGAACAAATAAACTGGAGCAATTTTAAAATTGCAAGAGATATTATGCAAAATTTCTACAACGGTAACGGATTTACAATGGAAGGTGTTACCATAAATGTAGAACAAATTAACGGCGAATACAAAATCAGAATCAGCGGACTCGGAAAATATGACTATAAACATCTTGAACGCATAGGTTCCAGTACATCAGGCAATAGTATCGGAAAAAGTGCAGGTAAATACGGAGAAGGAACGAGAATTGTCGCTGCAAATCTACTCGCAAGAGGGTACGGAAATCTTAAATTCAGTTGTGGCGATTGGTCTTTGGAATTTAGTAAATCCGATGGCAGAATGATGAAAACTCTAACTCAAAACCCTGAATTCGTAAACGGAAGCTATTTGGAATTATCAACAAAGGATCCTGCTTTTGTTGAAGAACTTCTTAATGCAAAAGATTATTTTAATCATCCGTTTAATGAACATTTGCAAGATATGGATTTTGAAAATGATTATATCGGATTTAAACGAATAGATGATAATGCTGAAGGACAAGTTTATCTTGTACAAAAGTACGAAAAAAATCCTGATTTCAGACCATCAAAACAAAAATTAAACATCTTTTTCAAAAGAATGCCAAATGACCCTGAATTAGTTAAATTAAATTCAAGGTTATATGACTTGGAAACAGGCTGTGACAGAATTGGACTAACAGAATCAAATATTCTTGAATTGACAGAACGATATGCAAAAACAATGACAGATGAAGAACTTATACAATCAATAGCAATGCTTGAAGAATTTTGGACTACAACTGATGAAAAAGATCCAATGATTTTAAAATATTCCGAAACAGCTTCAATAGAACAAACATTTGTTAAAGGATTGTTATGGGAAGCTTATAATCGCAAGTTCTCAGGAATCGATTTTGGAGATAAAAAGATTGTTGCGCTATCTTGTAATACACCTACAGATGTTATTGAATATTTCAAAAATCAAGGATACTTATTTACAACAACAGATCTGGAGTATAAACTTGGCATACCGAAAGCAGAAACTTTATATGCCAAAGAACATTTTGTAAGCTCTATTAAGCCTACCGAAACAGAAGCCAAAAAATTACAGTTAATTAATGAAGCTCTAAAAGTTTTTGCAGAAAATGATAATTACGGTTTATTTAAACAAACACAGGAAACAGATATCTATATTTTCGATGCAAAAGAATCAAATTGCCCTGAAGTTCACGCTGAAATCGAAACAATTAAAGAACATAATAAAGAAACAAATGAAGAAACTGAGAAAAAAATAATTAAAGGATTATTTATTGATAGAAATACTTTAATGCAAAAAGATTTCTTGTCACTAGTTCAAGAAGCACTTGCTCAGAAACTTCACACTGAAGGTAACGATATTTCCGGAAACTACAGTTACGCACTTACCGACTTGATGCGATTAGAATTTGACGCACTTACAACAAATCCGGCTGTTACCCAAAAATTGCAAATCTTAAAACAAATGTATGAAGAACTTAATAAATAAAATTGAGGTATATTATGAATGAAATTAATCCTGTAAGAAATAATAAAGTAAATTTTAACGGAATGCCTAAAATAGAAAAGGAAATCCAAACTATGGAAACTAATGTGAAAAAATTCTTACACGCTGCTATAGAAAAAATTAATACTCCGCGAATACCTGAATATGGAGATTTTACACCTTTTTACGAGCAATTTGCAAATCTCGATAAAACCCTCGGAGCAAGCGATTTTATGCTAAAAATTTCTAAACCTCCGAAAAATGTGGAAGGACACCAAAAAATTCGGAACCTCGAAGTAATAGCATACAAACTTCCACTGCAATACAAAGCAGAACGAATAGTTGCGACAGGAACAAATGAAGAACTTTTAAAACAACTTAAATCTCCTAAAATTGTCGAAAAAATTCAGAATGCTGCAAAAAACCTTTCTGAAAGTTTGGATGATATGTAATATTAAATAAGCTTGTTCCGTTCAGTTCATCGACTTGTATCAAATTGCAATAGCCTTTTGGTTATGATAAAATAAAGTGTATGGAAAAACTAAAACTCATTATAAAACCAATGATACAAACAGATATTGACGGTGTTGTAGGTATTGAAGAAGAGTCTTACGGGAAGCATCACTGGTCAAAAGAATCTTTTTATAATGAACTTTCAAATGATTTAGCTGCATATTTTTGTGCTTTTAATGAAGAAGGAACTCTTGTAGGTTATGCCGGAACTTGGCAAATATTAGAGGAAGCTCATATTACAAATATTTCGGTAAAACCTGACTTCAGACGCAAGAAAATCGGTGAGGCATTACTGCACACCGTTATAGAAAATTGTCGCAAAAACAATGTTAAATATATTACACTTGAGGTTAGAGTTTCAAATGAAAAGGCAATAAATCTTTATGAAAAATATGGCTTTAAATCATTGGGTAAACGTAAAGAATATTATCAGGATAATAATGAAGATGCCTTAATAATGTGGACAGAAAATATTTTTTACGATAAATTTAAAACTGTGTATAACAAGAATATTGAAGAGCTTAATAAGGTTATTTTTATAAATGAGCAATGAATCAGAAAATAACATAAACCCTGAAAATCACTATGAACAAAGTGTTTCTAATAATGTTGCAAATAATAACACTCACCAAAAAAAGATAAAAACCAAGAACAAAAAACAAAAAAAGAAAAAAGGAGTTCACCTTGGTTTGAGCAGTTTAATGTTAATCTTTTTTTGCTCCTTCCTTATTGTAATCGCAACTTTTTTGCAATTGAATGTTACTCATTTATATATTCCGTTAAAGTTCTGGACCGGTGAAACTACAAACATAAGTGATTTTATGTTTTCAATAAAATATATTCCGCAAATACCTGTCATTATGTTTATTATAGGTCTACTCGGGAGAAGATTGGGTTCTATCAGTATTCTTTTATATATTCTTGCAGGTTTATTTTTTATTCCTGTTTTTGCTTTGGGCGGAGGATGGAAATATATATTTGAATACAGTTTCGGGTATATTCTGGCATATCTTCCTGCCGCAATACTTGTCGGAACAATATTAAAAAAAGACTACTCATATAAAAATGTAGCGAAAGCGGTATTTCTTGGAACTTTGCTGATACACTTATGCGGCATATTTTACATGATGATACTTGCATACTTTAAACATGCCGGCTGGAATTTTGTTAACGCTTGGATTTCTGCGCAGAGCGGTGTAAAACTTATTTATGACTTTGTATTTAGTTATTTTGCGGTACTAATAGCAAAATATGCAAGAATAATTTTATGGTTTTATTTGTAAAAGATTTTTATTAAGGTACAGGATCGTAACCGCCTTCATGCCAGGGATGACACTTGGAAATACGTTTAATACCAAGCCAACCGCCTTTTAAAACCCCGTACTTTTCGATTGCCTGACGGGTATATTCTGAACACGTCGGGATAAAACGGCACACAGGAGGAGTGTAACGCGAAAAAAACTGATAAATTTTTATTAGAAATAAAGTTAACTTTTTCATTTCATTTATTTACCGGCTTCGTTAATTACTTCAGTCAAAGTTTCTCTAACTTTTTGTCTAATCTCCTTATATTTCTTTGAAGAAACTATTTTAGGTTGTTCGTCATTGTTGATAAATACATCAATTCCATGATAACAAACCCATTTTGGATTTGGTCTGTTTGGATGCTGTTCATCCCAGTCTAGGACTTGTTGTAAAAGCTTTATTCTTTTTTTCTTCCCCATTTTACCAATATAACTAGCTGTATCCATCGCATAAAAATTTAACATGCCAATAATTCCTGTCGCGGAACTATCTTTGCAGGATAAAGCATCTTGTGTTATGCGGTAACGACCTATTGTAAATAATAATGCTGCAAGATTTTTATTCTGTTTATAAACATCATCAGCAACAGCAATATAATAAATAGGTAAAACCGTATCAGAATAATTTTTCACATCGTTAATATATTTTTGTTTTTTAAAATCCGACAAATTCCGATACTCTTCTATAAGATATGCAGGATCTTTCATTGATTGGTAGTTTTTAAGATTTCCGTTTTTGGTTACTGCTATTCCTTTTTTCGCATACATAATTATTTCTTTTTGGGTTTTAAAAGCTTCTTTACCTTTTTCATCCGGTACTAACTCCATGGCTTTATCAAAATCTGCAATTGCCTTATCATACTGTTTATTGCGAAAATATGCCATTCCACGGAATTCGTATAAATAATATTCATCAGGACGTCTTTTAATAGCTGAACTAAAAGATATAATAGACCCATCAAAATCACCTAATTGACCAAGAGCAAATCCTTTAAAATAAAATGCAAAATAAGGTTTTGGTGTAAAATTCTTGAGAACATATTCAGACAATTGGTCCAAATTTTTCCAATCTTCTTTTTTATAGACTTCGACCATTCTGTTATAGTAATCATTTATGTCTTTGGCTTCTACTTTTGGAATAAAAAATACAAATGAGAATAAAAGGACAACAATTAGTGCCAAACAAATTTCAAATAACATCTTTTTATTCATATTAATACCACCTTTAAACCGTGTAACTTTCACCGATTGTATCAACAGCTTCTACCTTAATATCAGTAATCAATTCTGAATAAGATATTACAACGATTGTCGGAATATGACGTTCAAGTAATTGGTATAACGGCAAACGAATTCTCGGCGAACATAGTATTACAGGCTGAGTTCCGCATGCCTGATGGGCACGCATAAGAGTTGTTGCCGTTGTTTCAATAAGTTCTTGAACCTGCATAGGGTTAAGTAGGAACATTGTACCAAGCTCTGTTCTCTGACAGCTGTCGTCCAGCGTTTTTTCCCAATCAGGAGAAAGCGTCAAAGCATAAAGAACTTTGTCTTCACTCACGTTAGACAAACAAATTTGACGACCTAAAGCTGCCCTCAAACGTTCTGAAAGGATATCAGGTTCTTTTGAAAATCTTGCGTAGTCGCAAAGTCTTTCAAATACAAATATAATATCCTTAATAGAAACTTTTTCGCGGATTAAGTTAACAAAGATTTTTCTCAAGTCACTTGTAGAAATAATTGTCGGAACAAGGTCATTAACAAGGGTAGGATCTTGAGAACGAACAAGTTCCATAAGCTTAAGCACATCTGTTTTCGTCATAACTTCATCAACGTGCTTTCTCACACATTCTTGCAAGTGAGTAACAATTACGTCTGTGCTGTCAACTGCCGTAACTGAACGGGCTGTTTTGGCGTCTTCCGGCTTAATCCAGTATGCTTGAGTTTGATAAGTAGGGTCAATCCCGATAATTGCATCTTCAGGAACTTCTTTTTTAACAGCATCCCATTGATCCGCAATAACCATGAATTTACCCGGATAAACATAACCTGTTGCAACTGTGTTACCACGAATTGCAAGCAAATATTCGTTAGCATCCAATGCTGACGAATCCATAATTCTTATGTTAGGTAAGATGTAACCAAGTTCATCAGTAACTCTCTGACGAAGAGCCGCAATTTTTGCAAGTAATTGACCTTCTTGGTCCGGATCAGCAATTACAAGCAAGTTTGAACCTACCTGCAAACTTAGTACGTCAACCCCTAGGCGTTCATACATTCTGTTAGGATTAACAAGATCTTGCATGTTCTGACGAACGTTTTCCAATTGACCTAATTGGGATTGTACGTCAGCATTAATCAATACAGAGAACCCTGCAACAGCAAGCCCGATTGACATTGCTAAAAACGGGAACCAAGGTAAACCTGTCCAATGACTTGTTCCGGAAAGCAACAGCAAAAACCCTGCCGCAAAAAACAATGCATAAGGCTTTGTCATAATTTGACCGGCAACATCTGCACCAAGTGAAGAACTTTGAGCGGAAGAACGCGTCATAAAGATCCCTGCCGCAATGGACATTAAAAGAGACGGAACCTGAGAGCATAAACCGTCACCGATAGTAAGAACCGTGTATTTTTGAACCGCATCGGCAACCTGCATTTGATCCAACAAACATCCCACACATAAGCCACCGATAATATTAATCAAAGTAATAATAATACCCGCAATAGTATCCCCTTTTACGAACTTCATCGCACCGTCCATACTACCAAATAAGCTTGATTCTCTTGACAAATCTTCACGTTTTTTGGTGGCTTCTTCGGGAGAAATTAAACCTGCATTAAAATCGGCATCAATTGTCATTTGTTTACCGGGCATCGCATCCAATGCAAACCTCGCTGATACTTCAGCGATACGTTCGGCACCCTTTGTGATAACCATAAACTGTACAACAGTAATAATAAGGAAGATTACACCACCGACAATCATATTACCGCCGGTAACAAAATTACCAAATGCCTCGATAACCTCACCAGCTTCACCTTTTGCAAGAATCAACCTCGTTGAAGCTATTGATAATACGAGTCTGAACATTGTACCAAGAAGAATAATTGACGGGAATGACGATAATTCAAGCGGTTTTTGAACGTACAACCCAAACATCAAAAGAGTAATACCAAGAGTAATATTTAAACAAATAGAAAAGTTAATAACCCAAGTCGGCATTTCAACAAGCAAAATTAATACCAGTGTTAATACGAACACTGCTAAGAATAATTCGCTTAATGGATTTACATTTCCGCCTCCGCCGCCTTGTGCCATTCTACAATTCCCTCAATGCTTCTATTACAAGATTAACTCGTGTTTCAATTGTTGCATCTACTACTCCGTTATCTGTTGTTACCAAACATCCGCCTTCCATAACCTGTTCATCAGGTAACACAACAACTTTTGTATTAATACCGGCAAGGTTAAGAAGTTCAGGCACAGCCTGTTTTACCTCATTAGCTTCTGCAGGATTAACCTGTAAAGTTACCTTAGTTTCATCTCTGGATAATGTTTTTAGCACATCAACTATTGTATTAAAAACTACCTGTGGGTCTTGCTCTATTTCTTTTTTAATAATTTTCTGAGCAATATCAACACTTATCTCAAGAATATCGGGTGCTATATAACCGTAAACCTGTTCCGGAGCACCTATAAACTGCTGAATCGCAGATTTTAATTCGTTTAAATCCTCTTCAGCCTGCTGTAAACCTGCTTGATACCCTTCCTTCATAGCAGACTCTCGTATAGAATCGGCTTCTTCTCTAGCACGTGATACAAGATTTCTATCATCTACACGCCTAAAACCTCGACGCCTGTCCCCTCTTCTGCGTTCCTGCCGTTGGGTAAAATCAATATTATCCAAATTAAATATGTCAATTTCTTCCGTAACATCATTTTTTGCAGCAAGCAAATTTTGCGGAACACTTTCCTCGGCATTCTCAGCATAAGAATAGTCTTCAACCGGAAAGTCTTCTACATAACTTTCGTCAGAAAGTTTATCTTGAAAACTATCCTCAACCTGTTCTTCCGTAACATCCCCTAATCCGTTACTCTTATTTAGTCTTTTCTTTTTAATAATCATGATTTAATTTTATTATACACTATTTTGGATATGTGTGGCAATAATTTTCGCAATTTTAGGTGAAACATTTTTGTAGTATTCATCTTCTAACGCATTGAACACAAACTGGCGAACTTTCTGCCTTTCCATACCTAATGCGCGTTCCATTCTGTTTCTGCCATATATTTCGACAGTTTCCTTAACACTTTCAACAATTCTTTTTTTGTTAACTTCTGTTGCTTGCGGAAGATTTTCAGAAATTTCATCAAGAAATTTCATCGTAACATTCGGATCAACCTGTTCCTCAAGGTTGTCAACATACATATACTTAATAACAGTCCCTGCATCATCCTGCTCAAAACGTTCAAGAATAGATTGAACCTGTTCTTCATCATCAATTCTTTTTAAAAGTAAAGCAACAGTTACAAGCTTAAGAAGTTTTGGAGGTTGGTAACGCTCTCCGCTTGTTGTTGCAACTTCCGTACCACCTGATTGTACCGCAGGAACATTACTTGAAGCCGGAACTACTCCTGTTTCAGGAGAAGGAGCTTCGTCAGATGCCGGTTGAGCTGCCTGAACTTCACCTTCACTCTGCATTTGATTCATCATATTATCAATGTTAGATTGGTGTGAAGCCTGTTCCATTAAAGCTTCATCAATAAAGCCTTTTTCTTTCAGTTCTTGAATACTGTCCAAATAAGTTTTCTTTACGTGATGTTCTATTAACTGTAAAATTTGGTCTTGCGGCAATCCTTGTTTAAATGTTTGTTTAGCTATCTCAAAAATTGTAAAAGCAATCTTCTGCATAACAGGATCCCAAAACTGCTGAGGAATTCCTGAACGAATTAAATCAACAGATTTGTGGAAAGCCCATTCTGCAATAATTTGGGTTATCATTGTTGCCTGTTCTGCATTAAAACCCAATTCCTGATCGTTGTATAAAGCTTCACCGGCAAGAGTTGCAAAGTTTAAAAGGGTATTTGTAATATAAGCTTTCTGGTCACTGTTAAACTCGGGAGGAACCAGCTCTGATGCCTGACTTGCAAGATTTTGCGCAAAAGTATTATAATCAAATCCTTCTATAGCCATTTTTTACCTTCTTTTTATGTATTTTCAATCCAACTCCTAATCTTGTCACCTGTTTCTTCACCATCAGTGTGTTCAAGATTTGAAGATAAGTTTTCTAATGCACCTGCCAATTCCTCAGGTGAACGTGGCGATACTCCGATATATTCACGTTGTTGCTGTTCCAACAACCCTTGAGCAAGCTCAGATTGTCTGTTAGCTAGCTGTGCTGCGCGCATATTGACATCACTTAATTCTCTGTCTTGTTCAGCTTCTTTTTGTCTTAAACGTTCAACTTCAATAGCGTTTTCTTCCTGAAGTCGACGAACTCTGTTGGATACAGCCTTAAATACTATAACCAAACCCGCTGCACTTATAACAACCGCTAACCACCAAGGATTACCGCTTTCATCCGGTTTTGGAAGATTAACAGGTCTGTCTGATGCAAGATACGGATCAACAGTATCTGCAAATGCAATTGATACATTATCAGGATCAGCTTTAGGGCTTGCAGCGTGAGCGATAAGTTCTTTTAATTCTTCCAAAGTTGTTTCCGGAGGGATTGCGCTTCTTTCTAATGTAACTGCAACTGAAATCTCCTCAATAATACCAGGTTTCAAATACTCATTCAATTGAGTTTTGCTAACCCCATACTGAGTTTCTGTTGCGGAACGATTATAACTTCTGTTTTGACTTGAATTGCCGCTTGCACTACCCATTCCGTTTGGTAAATACACGCTTACCGCATTAGTATTTGTATTACTATCCTGCGTTTGATCTCCCAACCCTTCAGTAAATGATTGTTCGCTAACAGAAGCCTTATTTTCAGGATCGTACATAGTACTATATTTTTCTGCAGGTGCCTGGCGTAAAAACGTACTTACAGTTGCAACATAATTGCCTTTACCAATAAGTCTGTCTAATTGAAGCATAACTTTTTGTTGCATATATTTATCATTTTCTTCCAATTTTGCAAGCATTTCATCAGAAGCATTCATAATACTGTGGTAAACATTACCGTTAGTATCTGTAATAGAAATATTCTCAGCCTCCAAACCTGAAACACTGCCCAAAAGAAGGTTAGATATTGCTTTAATTTTCAACTGGTCTAACTTTTCTCCCGGAGCCAAAACTATTTGAACAGTAGCAGTTATCGGTTTTTTGTTAGCGGTAAACATAGTCTCTTCAGGGATTGAAATAAATACAGAAGCATTTTCTATAGGTTTAATCTTACGGATTAACCTTGATAATTCTCCGTTAACCGCTCTTGTAAGTCTGATTTTTTTATCTTCTTTTGTTGAAGTAAAGTCACCTTTATCAAAGATTTCCAATCCGACATTCTGATCTACAAGTCCGCTTTGAACAATAAGAATTAGAGCCTGATCTCTTTGTTCTGTTGTACATTTTTTCATCCCCGGAACACAATCACCGGCTTTTAAGTAAAGGGTGGATTTTGTACCTGATGTTGAACGTGCAACTGCAATATTCGAACGTGCAAGAAGTGCTTGGATTTCCATAGCTTTACCCAAATTATCAGTTGTAATCAACTCAACATTTTCTTTCAATTTTTGCTCAGCAGGCTTGTCAGAATCCTTATTTTTTGAGCCGGCACTAATTGAAATACCAACAATAAGCATCACTATTACGAGCACGACTGCCGCAATAATTCCATAAAATAGAGGTTTGTTTTCCATTAACTTTTGAAAATCCATCTTTTCCCCGTCTGTCTTTAAATTTTAATTATAAATTACTACACTTGAATTTGCATAACTTTATCGTATGCTTGAATAACTTTACCCACGGCTTGAGTCGCCACATTGACGCTGATTTCAGACTTTGACATCGCAATCATAACATCATGAATATCAACATTTGAACTTCCTGACATAACATCTTTTAACATATTATCAGGTGCGTTAAGTTCCTGATTAAAATTTTCCACAAGCCCTGAGAATACTGTCTTAAAATCACCTGTTGAAGGTGTTTCTATTCTATCCATCCGCGCAGAAGGCAAACCTGCTCCGAAAGAATCCAGTTTCGTATGCTGCATTCTGTCCTGAAGATTAATTTTTGGATAAAAACTTGACATAATTCGCCCTCCTCTTATTACTTATATTAACTGATTTCGTTAATTTATGCGCGTGTTTTTGTTAAAAATCATACATTTGCAGTATGAATAAATAAAAATTTAGTACATACCGACGGCATGGTATTAATGATTAATTATAAAAAAGCAAATATGTAAACAATTTATAAATTTAAGGTCAGGAAAATATTTATGTATTATAATTGAGGTGTTACACTTTTAATTGATTAGGAATATACATTTTGAATAAGAAGAAATATCATTTTATAGCAATCGGCGGAGTCGGTATGAGCGGACTTGCCAAATATTTAATAGAAAACGGCTGCGAGGTCAGCGGTTCTGATGTCTGCGACAGCAAATACGTTCAAAAACTTAAAAAGATGGGAGCAACTGTTTATATTGGTCATAATGCGGATAATGTTACTGATAACAGCGTGGTTATCGCAAGTACGGCAATCAGAGATACAAACCCTGAAATAATAAGAGCGAAAGAATTAGGATTGCCGATTTATCACCGCTCGGATTTACTTGCGGAGATTTCAAGAGAAGGTAAATTCTTCCTCGGATATTCAGGCACTCACGGAAAAACCACAACAAGCGGAATGAGTTCTTACGTGCTTGAAAAAGCAGGGCTTAAACCATCTTATGTTGTCGGCGGAATTATTCCGGAACTTGATACTAACGCACATTGTCAAGATGGAAGATTCTTTGCGGCGGAACTTGATGAAAGTGATGGTACTATTGTTAAATATGTTCCGAATATTTGCGTTGTAAACAACCTTGAAGCAGACCATTTGGACTTTTATACAGACGGTTTGAAGTCAATACTGGAAACTTTTGAAACTTTCATTTCAAAAATGCCTGCTGACGGAATTGTCCTTGTTAATAACGATTGCGAAGCTTCTTGCGGTTTACATGGGCACAAAACAATGACTTTCGGATTGTGCGACGGGGCTGATTATGTTGCGAAAAACATTGAATACAGCGAAGATTGCACAACTTTTGATATCTATTATAAAGATGAATTTTTAACCGATTTAAAAATAATTTTGAAAGGTACTCATAACGTTTACAACTCACTCTCTGTTCTTGCAAGTTTGCATCAGGCAGGTGTAGATGTTTCTCTCGTAAAACCGCATTTTGCAACCTTTACGGGAATGGGCAGAAGGTTCCAAAAAGCAGGAGAGTTTGACGGAATTTCAATCTATGACGATTATGCACACCACCCGACCGAAATTAAAGCAACATTATCTGCTGCGTCAAACTTTAAGGACAAAAACATTGTTGCAGTATTTCAGCCGCACAGATATTCACGCTTAAAGAACCTTTGGGATGAATTTCTTGAAGCTTTTGACACGGTAGACAGAGTTGTCGTAACTGATGTTTATGCTGCATCAGAAGACGCAATTGAAGGAATTAATTCAGAAAATTTTGTAAAAGATTTATCTGAAAGACTTTCCATTCCTTGCGAACATATTTCAGGAGATATGAAAGAAACTGCAAAAAAATTGTTCCCGACTTTGAAAAGCGGAGATGTCGTAATCGGGCTTGGTGCAGGAACTATTAACCTTCTCGGCAAAGAACTTTTAAATTTAAGCAGTGAGGTAGCCGATATTGTCCGTTGAAATTAGAGAAAACTTTGATATAACAAACCTTACAAGTTTCAAAATCGGTGGAGAGATTAAAAAAGTTTATTTCCCAAAGTCGATTGAAGAGTTCGTTGAGATTATAGAGTTAGAATTTGAGGCAGAAGTTTTCGGTAATTTTTCAAATACACTCATTTCTTCCTACGGTTTTGACGGTGCTGTAATTGTCACAACTGAAATGACAGATGTAACTGTTAATGAAAATAAGGTTTTTGCCCAATGCGGAATTAAGGGTCCTAAGCTTGCTCAAACAGTTGCAGAAAAAGGATTGAGCGGATTTGAATTTATGATAGGCTTCCCCGGAACCCTTGGCGGAAACGTATTTATGAATGCTTCCGCAAGCGGTCAATGCATCAGCGACAGACTCATGAAGGTTAAATGTTATTCCCGCAGCTGCGGTGTTTTTGAGCTTTCAAAAGATGAAATGAATTTTGGTTACAGAACTTCAATATGCCAAAAAGAGCCGTTTGTTATTCTCGGGGCAGAGTTTGAACTTGAAAGAAAAGACCCTGCCGAAATTAAAACCAGAATGCAGGAAAACCTTGAGTTCCGAAAGGCTCACCAGCCGTCCCTTGCACTTCCTAACTGCGGCAGTGTATTCAGAAACCCTGAAGGAAATTCCGCAGGCAGGTTGCTTGATGAGGTCGGCGCAAAAACTTTTTCTGTCGGCGGAGTTAATGTCTGGGAAAATCACGCAAATTTTATCGTAAATACCCGAGCGGGAAAGTCCGAAGACGTTTTGGAATTAATGTTTAAAATGTATTCGGCTGTTAAGGAAAATTTTGGTATTGAATTACACCCTGAGGTCAGATACCTTGGAAATAAGAATTTAAGAGAGGTTGAATTATGCAAAATATTGAATATAAAGTAAGAAAAGATGCAAAAATCGCAGTTCTTTGCGGCGGTATGTCTTCCGAAGCAGAAGTTTCAATGCGCTCAGGCAAAGGCTGCTTTGAAGCGTTAAAAAGATTAGGTTACGAAAATGCTGAAATGGTAATCGTTGATAAAGCCATTGCTCAAAAACTTGCAGACGGCAACTATGAATATGCTTTCAACGCTCTTCACGGAAAATATGGTGAAGACGGCTGCGTTCAAGGAATTCTCGAAATACTTAAAATCCCTTATGCAGGCTGCGGAGTTATGGCGAGCGCAATTTGTATGAATAAAGAATACACAAAACGTGTTCTTTCAACTTGCAAAGATATTCCGCTTATTAAATCAGTATTCGTCAAAAAGGGTGAAGATGTTGTCAAAACTTGCGAAGGTTTAAGATATCCGCTTATCACAAAACCGGTTTGCGAAGGTTCAAGCTTTGGGATGACGAAGGTTAACACTCCTGAAGAACTCGTTCCCGCTTATGAAGAAGCCGTTAAATTTAACGCTGACGTATTAATCGAAGAATTTATCGATGGTTTCTTTATCACTGTCGGAGTTTTGGAAAAAGATGGTAAAGCATTCGCAACTGAAATTCTTGAAATCAGACCGAAAAACGAATGGTACGATTTTGAAGCAAAATATACAAAAGGGATGTCTGATTTTATCGTACCGTCTACCGCACTTTCAACAGAAGCTACAAAACATATTAAAGAAATTGCGGTTAAAGCTCACGAAACAGCAGGATGCTCAGGTGTTTCAAGAGTTGACTTTATGGTTATGAATGACGAACCGTA
>CAYUQM010000026.1:0-23660 GCA_964446855.1 uncultured Muribaculaceae bacterium | reverse complement strand
GAATTTCATATGCTTTACGTATTACTTTTTTAATTTTATTTTGAGATTGATTAAGAATTGGACTTAATAAAACTGAGCATCTTTCTGTAATCTGATTTAGCACCCTATCGGAATTGCTATTATACAAAGCTTCAAGTGCCAAACAAGCATATGCGATTTTATGTGTCGGATGAATTTTATCTAATGCCTGCGAATAAAAATCAAGCGCAACGCTTATAAAACCAAGATTATTAAAATCGTTCTCCGCATTATATATATAATAGTTACATAATTTTATTAATTTTGGCAGTTGGTAAATAAATTCATTAGATACTGATATCGGAATATTGCCATTATATTTCTTATTAGAAATTTCGCTAATCTCCTCTCCTTCATCCCCAAATTCTAAATAATTATTAACCCTCTTTATTCTTGCGCAATTCTTGAAAGCTAATTTTAATATCAATGGGATAAGTCGATGCTTATAAATTACATCTCCATAATAATTATACGTGTACGAATGCTCAATAATACAATTTTCCTTATCATAACCGGAATCAAAGAAATTTTCAGTAATACTTATTTCGTTAATTTGCGGATTTCTTATAATAACTCCAGGCAGAAGTTTTAATTGCATACTATTCAATTTAATCCCAGAGATATAAAATATGTGTTTTTGCTTTGACGAAAATTTTTCCAAATGGGCTGTGTTAAATACAAAAACATTGGATATAATTTTCTTGGAAGCTTTCTTGTAAAAGATTTCTTCATGGCATTCAACAGTATCTATATTAAACCTTTGACATAATTTTTCCAAATATATTTTATAATCTTCTTTATTTTTAAAACTTAAATTTTGCAATTCTTCAATATTATTATAGCGCTCTACGATATAATTAAAAACATATGAATGATGAAAAATAGCATTAAACATAACTTCAAAAAATTCTCTAAACTCTCTGTCTAATACATCTTTTGAAATTTCAATACATTCATCCGGCTTCATAGGAGTATTATCACCGTGCTTCCATTGATATTTCATGATATCTATGATTTTAGGAGAAATTTCTTTAATAATAGAATGAGATTTAAATGTATCAAAATAATAATTATAGAAATCTTTATAAAAATGTTTAATAAGCTCATAATTAACATGTTGATTATTGTCTTGAAATAAATTAGACAAGTTTTTATATACAGCGATATCAAAAATAGAATATTCTTTAAGAATTCTTTCTTTATATTTAAGAATTTCATTGCATAAAATTTTAGACAATTTATTTAATTGTCTATTTAAATATACATATTTTTGCGTGTCTTTAGTTGTCATTTATGCATTATACATTAAATATAAATCTCAAAGACAATTCACTAAATCTCGTTTTGTGAGATAAATTATTTTTGCACTTTATTGCACTGTTTTGCACTTGAGGAAAGGTGGAGGTGGCGGGGAGTTTGGGCAGTTAAAAACAAAAATTCTGAAAACTTGGTGCAAAAAAGTTCAAGAATTGAGACATTAGTGCAAAAAATGACCAGTAAATCTCAACACTAAAAAACGGCGGAAACAGGCATCAAATCAAACTGTTTTATAAAAATACACCATCCCAAAGGCTCTAATACATTATAATTAAAAAAGAGTCACAATAATTTGGAACTCTTTTTTAATTTAGCAAGGGAGAGATTCGAACTCTCGACCTCACGGGTATGAGCCGTGCGCTCTCACCAGCTGAGCTACCTTGCCATATTCTGTTGTCATGTCAATCTTGCAACCGACGGTTTCTATTGTTTCATAAACAAAATTTTTTTTCAAGAGTTTTTTTATTATCTCTTATTTTCTTTTTCACTTCGTTCTCGAACAGAAATTCTTATCGGAGTACCGTAAAACCCAAATGCTTCGCGTAACTTATTCTCAATATATCGTTTATAATGATCTTTCAACAAGTCAACATTATTTGCAAAGAGCACGAATGTTGGCGGTTGAACACCTGCTTGGGTTGCATAAAGGAGCTTTAATCTTTTCCCTTTAACGGAAGTTGGAGGGTTAAGCGCATAAAGTTCTTTTACAATTTTGTTTAACAACCCTGTAGAAACTCGTTTTGTGCATTGTTCATACACCTCGGAAGCTTTATCAAAAATTTGGTTTAAGCGCTGTTTTGTCTTAGCGCTTATGTATATTTTTGGTGCAAATTCCAAGAACGGAATATCGTTTGCAAGTTTTTTATCAAATTGGTTGATTGTATTTGCTTTTTTGCCTTCAATCAAGTCCCATTTATTAATTGCAATAATTAAGCCTTTGCCGGCTTCCGTAATTATTGAAGAAATCTTTTTGTCCTGATCGGAAATCCCTTCTGTCGCATCAATAACCAACAGTGCAACGTCGCAATCTCTTATTGAACGAATAGCTCTATCTACGGCAAATTTTTCAACACCGTAATCGACTTTAGCTTTTTTACGAATCCCCGCGGTATCTACGATTATAAACTCTTTGTCTTTGTATGAGACCTTGCTATCGATGCTGTCACGAGTTGTACCTGAAACATCGGAAACAATCACTCGGTTTTCATTCAATATAGAGTTCACGATTGAGGATTTTCCTGCATTTGGGCGACCTACGATTGCGATTTTAATAATTTTTTCTTCTTCTTCCTGCTCGTCTTCAGCTACAAAGTCTTCCGTAATCAAATCTAACAAATCCCCGACTCCACCGCTGCCGTGAAGGGCTGAAATTCCAAGGGGTTCGCCGAGTGCAAGTGAGTAAAAATCGTTAACCATCAAATAAGATTCCGGGTTATCCAACTTGTTAACAGCGAGGAAAACCTGCTTTCCTGATTGACGTAAAATATTAGCAATATCAAAATCTACGGGATTTACTCCCTCTTTTCCATCTACTAGAAATATAATTTTTTCAGCTTCTTCACACGCAACACGAGCTTGGTCAAAAATTGAAACCATAATTTCATCTTCATCGCCGGGGATGATACCGCCGGTATCGATGACCGTGAACTGTTTGTTTTGCCATTCAACGTCAAAATATATTCTATCCCTTGTGACACCCGGCAAATCATCTACGATGGAATGTCTTGAGCCTACAAGGCGATTAACAAATGTAGATTTTCCTACATTCGGTCTTCCTACTATTGCTACTACTGGTTTTCTTTTCATAAATTCAGTATAACACAAAAAATTTATATTTTACATAAAACTATGTCAATAACTTTATATCAGCAGTTTCAATATTGTAAAACATGCCCGCAGCAGTTTTAAATTTTTCACAATTAGCACTACAATAAAACTCTTCCGCACCTCTTACCTGCTTATCTGATAACATATTATGCGCACACATATCTTCCTTAAGAAAATCTACATAATATTTGGCAGGATTAATAAACAAACTTTCCTCCGCAAAACAAGAAAGCTGCTTAATCAAAAACGGATAATGAGTACACCCTAGAACAATCTTATCCGGATTATGTCTCAACATATCATCCATTTTTATTTTAATCTCTTCCATAGCTGACGGAGTTGATTCCTGATGACTTTCTACAATCTTTACCCACTCAGGACAGGCAATCTCAAAAACCTCTTTTTCGGGAGCAAACATTTTTATACCTTTAGAATACGCATGCGAATTAATTGTCGCAGGAGTTGCAAAAACTCCGATTTTGCTGACCGGAAGTTCCGAAATAAGTTTCGTCACCGATTGAATCACCGGATAAGTTTTAAAAGGATATATATTTTTCAACTCATCATATACAATTGCAGATGTAGTATTACAAGCCATAACGACAGCTTTAACATTTTGGGATTGAAAAAAATCAAAAGCCCTTCTAGAAAACTCCAAGAGCTGCTCTTTTGATTTTTCACCATAAGGCATATTTTTTGTATCTCCAAAATAAATACAATCTTCAAAAGGTAGTACCTTCCTAAATTCGGAAAAAACAGTCAACCCGCCAACTCCCGAATCAAAAAAACCTATGGGCTTATTTTTATTTATCTTTGAAATAATTGTTAATTCCCTCCACAATAGCTTTTGCGGTAGCTTGCTTTCTTGTTTCGCTCAATAATTGCCCGCGTTCTTCGGTATTTGAGATAAACCCTATCTCCATAAGAATAGCCGGAGCTGTAGTATGGTTTATTACGTAAAACTTAGATTTAAACAAACCACGATTTGGCGAGTTAGAAATCGCACTGGCAAGCGAAGCGTGTACGGTCTGCGCAAGCGGTAAGCTTTCCTGATGATAATAATGAGTTTCTACACCCTTGGAAGCATCACTTGTACTTGAATTAACGTGAATACTTATAAAGATATCAGGTTCATATTCTTCACTTAACTCAACTCTATCTGCTAAAGAGACAAAAGTATCACCTGTTCTTGTCATTAAAACACCATATCCTTGTTGTTTTAATAATTTTTCAACACGCTTAGCAACATCTAAAGTAATATGTTTTTCTTGAGCACCATTTCTAAGGGCACCACAATCAGAGCCTCCATGCCCGGCATCAATAACAACCTTATATTTTCCGCTTGTACCTTTTGGTACATTAGGAGTGACGGTAACCGTCTGTGGTTGTTCCGGTTTTACTTCCGGCTCTTTTGGTTGCTCTTTTGGCGCTTTCACCTGAACTTTTAATGACTTCCCATCAGCTCCGGTAAAAGCTGTAACAAGGCTTCCGTAAGAAATAGGTATAGTCAATTTTAACCCTTTCGGGTGTTTAACTATTTCGGCATTTGCAAACGGCGTATTTTCAAACTCTTTCTTAAAAGCATCGTTATCAAAATGCTCAATATTGTACATATAGACAATCACATTAGAATTTGTTCTGTCAAAACCGTGAATTAAAGCTGTATTAAAATTTAAAGTCAACGCACTGGATTGGTCATCTATCTTATAATTTAAATAACCGGTTATACTTCCGTCAGAGTTTTGAATCATATCATAACTTATCTTTTCCGTGTTACCGATTAATAAAGACTGATTGTCTTTTGAATATATCGGAATATACTTTGTAACGTCAGGGGTAGTAATTACAACACGAGCCTTATTAACAGAAAATTGCCCTATTCTGAATTTATCTTCTCCGCCGAGGCTATATTCTTTATTTCTTAAACTTTGATTTACAAGAGTATTTGGTAAATCGAAAATTATACGAGTCGGATTAGATAAAATCATAGGTTTTTCAATACCGACAGAGCCAATACCCCCAAGCAAAACCGCCCCATTTTTAGCCGAAATTCTATCCACATAAAACTTTGTATTCAGTTTAAGTTCTTGTTTTAAAAACGATGGATTATTAAAGGCACTATTGATTTGAGCCAAAGTATCATCTTGGGTTACCGCAGCTGAAACAGTCATATATTCATAAAAATCACTTGAGGATGCGTGGTCATCCCTATATGTATTCTGCATAAAAGGATTTTGCGCCAATGCATTTTTAAATTTTATAATAAGGTTATTTTGAACCTTAAGAAACTGCATTTTTGAAATATCAAAATTATCGTCGTAATAAATAACAATCCTGACAGTATTCGGATTTACTGAAAACTGAGATATTTTAACCTGTTTAATCCCGCTTGATTCAAACTGCCAGTCTTTTTTACCTCCGCCAAGAACTGTATCCGGCAAGTCAAAATACACCCTTGTAGGATTTGAAAGTTTCACGACTTTAATACTGCTTATATCCGCCATTTCATTTAAATTTGAAGAAGTAAGTGAAATCAACGCATTTGAAGTATCGAAATTTGCCGAATTAATTCGAAAAACCCCTTCTGCAAAAGCCTGCGATACAAAACACAGTGTAAATGTAAAAAATAACGTTAATATTAAAAAAAACTTCTTCATATTAAATATCCGAATATTATTATATACTTTAAAAAATCTTTTTTCAAATTGTCAATTTTTGTAAATATTTAAGATTTTTCTTAAAGTTTTCCATCAAATATCCCGTAATTAAAGTAAGAAAACGGAGAGGTTATTGTGTTTGACAATCAATATACTAAATATGAAGAAGCAACCGTATTTATTTCAGAAATTAATGCGGCAGATATAGCAAAAGAACTTGAACAAGATATAAAAAAACATAACATGACAGCTGAAAAGTACGCATATCTTTCAAAGGCTTATGTCTTTATGTATGATAACAAAAAAGCAATAAAGTATGCAAAAGCTGCAATTAAAGCGGACAAAACTTATCCGTATGGTTACATAAGACTTGCATTTGCCTACGCTAAAAGCGGAAATAAAAAAGAAACCTTAAAAAATTGTCTTATTGCAGAGGGATTATACCACTCAAACTTTTTATATGATGTTTTTCTTGCGGTATTCTATAATTATTGCGGAAATAAAGAAAAAGCTGATGATATTCTGCTTGAATTAGAAAGAAATAACGATGAATCAGCACCTTATTTATACAATCTTGGATTTTTATATTGCGTAAATAAAAGCGATTATGAAACCGCAGAAATATACTTCAAAAAAGCTTCTGAAAAAAATTATCTTGACAAATACAATTTATTCTTAAACCTTGCCGAATGTTACAGCGAGTTAAGGGATATTGAAAACGCAGAAAAGTTTGTAAATAAATGCCTTAAAATAAAAGAGTCTGAAGATATGCTTGGGAAAAAAGCAGATTGCCTTGCTTTCAGAGGAGAAATTGAACCTGCGAAAAAAATTATTAGAAAACTATACAAAACAACAACGAAAAAACAGGACTTAATTATCAAATTAGCCAGAATATATTGGCGTAATGACCAGCCGAAAAGAGCATTGCGCTATTATAATTTTGCATTAAAAACAACCGAACCGACAACAACATTATACGAACTAATAGCATCCATATACGAAGAAGAATGTGAGTTTGACAAAGCTATACAAATCTATGAACAAACACTTTTGCTTGACGATAAAGATGCAACTATACACGCAAGTCTTTCTTACTGTTATTCCCAATCAGGAAATAATGAAAAGGCTATAGAACACATAGAAAATGCCCTAAAACTGGACAGTGGATCTTCATATATTCATTACAGAAAAGCCAGAGTCCTTGCGGCAATAAAAAAATATTCCCAAGCAATAGAAAGCTTCAATGACTCGTTAGACTACGACGAAACAGATACCGATTGTTACCAATGGATTTCATACTGCTATTCAGAGCTTAAAGACTTTGAAAAATCACTTGAATACGCAAACCGTGCAATCATTCTGGACAAAGAAGACGCATATTCTTATTTCAGAAAAGCCTGGGCATTACAAGAAATGAATAAATACAAAGAGGCTATTGAATTTTACAAGGAATGCATAAAACGAAATGATAAATATATTGATGCTTACGTAAACATTTCATACATCTGTTCAAAAACGGGCGACCTAAAAAATTCAATGCTATATGCCAATAAAGCTATCTTAATAAACAAAGATTACGCTTACGCACATTACAGAAAAGCTTGGGCGTTACAAGAAACAGGCAAATTTGAAGAAGCTCTTGACGGCTACTCAAAAGCTATTGAACTTGACCCAACCGATATTTATAACTATCTTGGGATAGCTTGTGTTTCACTTAACACTCGCGCAAACGTAAATGCATTATTATATGCAAACAAAGCATTACTTATTGACAGAAGTTGCGGCGGTGCATATTATTACAAAAGTTTAGCTTTAAGCAATCTTGGAAAAACAAAAGAAGCGGAAAAAGCTTACGCTGCCGCAATGCAACTTGGTTATTCCCCTTCTTAATCTGATACATACGCCTTAAACAACCTAAATCTACGGGAAGATTTATCATAAGTCAAAACTTTAAAACCATCCCCATGTACAGAAATTTTTATTGCATTATTTTTATCGGTACGATAAATATCCGAAGTTCTTAATGTATCAAGCGTAATTTTATTAGGATGCCCGAATTTATTTTGTCCTGTAGAAATTAAAGAAACTTTCGGCTGCAATTCACTAACCATTTCCTTGCTCACAACATTCTTCCCGCCATGGTGACCGACTTTGAAAACATCCAAATTATTCAAACGTAAATCAGACTTAATTGCCTCATAAGCCTCAACGCCCGCATCCCCCATAAACAAAGAATCAAACTTCCCCTTTGAAACAAGGGTTATAACAGAATTTTCATTATCCGAATTCTTATACGCCCTGTATGTCTTTATAGTTAATCCTTTTTCTTCATAAATTAAATCATTATTTTTTGCGACAAATGTATTTATACTTTTTGCCCGTAACGTCTCATAAATATTTTTTGAGGTAAAAGACCTATTGTCCGAAGAATTTATATAAACATTTTTCACATTAAGCTCTTCCAACAAATCAACGGCACCGCCTGAGTGGTCGTTATCAAAATGTGTAATAATCATTCCCTCAATGTTTTTTATTCCATTATCTTTAAGATATTTTAAAATAATAACCTTTGCCTGAGAAGAACCGTTATTATATGCAGACTTTCCGGTATCAATAATGAAATATTTATTTTTAGGAGTTTTTATTAAAAAAGCATCCGCATTTTGAACATCAAAAGAAAGAATTTCCAGATTATTATTTTTTACAGGAACAATTGAAATCCCCAACAACAAAATCAACACCCCTGCAACAACTAATTTTCGCTTCGTAAACCGATTTTTAAACATATATGTTACAACAAGAACAATAAAATAAAACAACAAAATTTGTATAATTGACGGGTGCGTTGTATTAATAAGCGAATAGGGTAAATCTGAGAAAAATTTCGAAATCCAAACAAGAACATTCAAAAAATACCTCAGGACAAAATCAAATATCATACAAATCCAATTTCCGACGATAGGTATCATAGCAAGGACAGAACCTACAAACCCGCCAAAACTTATTACGCTTAGAAACGGCATTATTGAAATATTCGCAAATACCGAATAAGTACTAAAACTATTAAAGTAAAACATCTGGATAGGCGCAACCCAAATTTGTGCAACAATTGGGATTAAAATTTCAGCACTTAACCAGTTAGGAATTTTACACTTATCTAAACGTGCCATAACAGCGTTAGCCGTGGTAAGCAAGCCAAAAGTTACAATAAACGACAACTGAAACCCTACATCGTTAATAAAAGCCGGATTATAAACTAACATTAACGATGCTACAAACGCAAGCAGGGAAACACTGTGAGCATCACGGTCAATAAGTTTTCCGGCAAGGACAAACAAAAGCATAAGAGCCGCCCTTATTACGGAAGCACCCAACCCCGTCATAAGGGTATATAAAACAATTATCCCCATGCCGGTAATTACTGTAATCTTATATGGAACACGAAGCCGCCGCAGGATAAAATACCAAAATCCATAAATGAACGCAACATTCATGCCTGAGGCCGCAAGAATATGAAGTAAACCGGAGTTTTTAAACGTATCTTTTATATAATCGGGCGGAGCAACTGCATCATCCCCGAAAACAATGCCGCCTAAGATTTCCAGATTAGGACTTTTTAGATACTTTGCGTGTGTTGCAATAATATTGTTTCTTACATTATTCAAGCCCTGTAAAAACTTCCACTTAACGGAAAGTTGCGAATCAAGTTGTATGCAATCCGAACTCTCTGCGTAGAAAACAGTATACGTCTTAAAATTTCTCAAATACTTTCCATAATCAAACTGTGAAGGATTACCCGCAGAAAAAGGGCTTCTTAATTTTCCGTTAATTTTATATATATTACCTACATTTAAATCTTTAAAAATACCATCTTCGCTATGCAGACTTACCAAAGTCTTTCCGACAACCTTATCCTCTCCAATATTTGTCACTTCAAAGAAGAATTTCGTCTTATCTGTGACATTACTATTTGGAATCGACACAACCCTGCCAATAATAACCGCATCTGCAGGTGCAAAATGAGAAACCCCATCCTCATTTTTAATCCTCAAAGAAGCATTTAAAAATCCTAAATAAAAAATTATTCCCCACAACAACACATATTTATAAGGAAGCCATTTATTTATTACCAAAATACATAACAACAGAGTTAGAACTAACGCAACAAAAAGAAAACAGTCATTAAAAAACGAAAGAATACCAGCCATAAAAAATATAGCAGTAACAAACATTAATACATTTTTATTTTGTATAAATTCGGTTATTGAATTCCTAAACATTTTCCAACATATCTATACGTTTTTGGTGTCTTGCGTCCCCCGAAAAATCAGTTTTAAGCCAGATATCGACGATATCCAATGCAAGTTTATCATCAATAACTCTTGCGCCAAGACACAATACGTTAGAATCATTATGCTCACGAGTTGCATGAGCCGAAAACGTATCTCCGCAAAGCGCAGCTCTGATACCTTTTACTTTATTTGCTGCAATCGACACTCCGATACCGGTTCCGCAAATAAGGATACCGCGTTCTACATCACCTTGAGCAACGGCATTTGCAACCTTTTTGGCATAAATCGGATAATCGCAAGACTCAGTAGAATATGTCCCGAAATCTTCTACTTCATACCCCTGATCCCTAAGATGTTTAATAATAGCCTCTTTATACTCAAATCCGCCGTGGTCAGCCCCGATTGCAATTTTCATAAAAAATACTCCTTCTTAGGCTATTATATCACAATTTATTTTGTAATATAATTACTATATGGAAATTTTTTCAGAACTAAATTCTAAACCCAATTTATCACTTGCTCTCGGATACTTTGACGGGGTTCATCTGGGGCATAAGGCTGTAATAAAATCCGCCGTTGATTTTGCGAAACAAAACAACACAAAATCAGCAGTAATAACATTCAAAGACCACCCATGCTGCCATTTTTACGGGGTATGTCCAAAATATATTCTCTCCCGTGAAGAACGCAGAAAAAAAATTGAGCAGCTTGGCATAGATTACTTATACGAACTTGATTTTAAAAAAATATCAACACTTTCGGCAAAAGATTATCTTGAAAACACCTTAGTTAAAAACTTTTCGCCATGCGCAATCTCAACAGGGTTTAACCATAATTTCGGAGCTAAAAAATCCGGCAATACTAACTTTTTGTCAGAAATGTCAGACAAATATAACTATAAATACTTTTTAAAAGAAGCCGAAAAATTTAACGGTGAAACAATCAGCAGCACTGCAATTCGACAGCTTCTAACTAACGGAAATATGGAACAGGCTGCCGCAATGATGGGTTGTAACTTCCCGCTTGAAGGCACCGTAATAAAAGGTCAGCAGCTCGGCAGAACCATCGGTTTTCGAACGGCAAATCTGGTTTATCCGCCTGAATTAATTGACCTGCCTTTCGGGGTGTATTCAACAATCGTAAACCATCAGGGGCAAACTTACAAAGGTATTACAAACTTCGGCATCCGCCCTACTGTATCTGACACAAACATCTGCTCAGCAGAAACCCATATTCTCGATTTTGACAAAGATATCTATGGCGAAAATATTCGGATAGAATTTCTAAAACAAATACGCACTGAAAAGAAATTCCGCTCTCTTGATGAGTTGAAAAATCAGATACAAAAAGATTTAAGTTGTATTTAATATATCAACACCCTTGAGCAAACCAGCCCCCACCTAACCTCTCCCATAGTGGAGGAATAAGCTATTTAATCAAAGCCTGAATTTCTTTGAATTTAGGATGTTTTGCGGTTCTTAACCACTCAAACAATATAATTTCAACACAAGAAATCTTTGCGCCGTTTGCCTGCATTGCTTCAATTCCCTGTTTAAATTCGTACTTACTGCGGCTTGCGCAAGCATCCTTTGCAACAAAAACTTCAAATCCGGCATCAATCAATTCTGCCGCTGTTTGATGGACACAAATATGTGTTTCAATACCGCATATAACAATTTGTTTTTTCCCGAATGATTTAATCTTATCAAGCAAACCATCTTCTTTTAACAAAGAAAAAGAATATTTTTCAGCAATAGGCGTACCTTCTTTAATTTTTGCAGATAACTGCGGAACAGTATGCCCTAAGCCGTTAGGATACTGTTCGGATATCAAAACAGGAATATCAAGAATATTAGCTGCATCAAGTAATTTACCTACTCTAGTGACAATAATATCCTTATCCAGAGAGGCTACCAACCTTTCCTGAACATCAATAATAATCAATAAACTGTTGTCACGCTCTAATAATTTCATATCTTCTCCTTGTCAATATAATTCATGAATTCGCTGATATATTCTTCTACAATTTTCGCTATTTCTTTTTGGTCAATTTGGTTTATAGGAACAGTAAATTCTCGATTTTCAGGACTATCCAAACCTGAATAAGTAATATAAATAACAACCTTAGAAAATCCTGGATATACAATTTTTAAGCGACCCTCGTTATTACCATATACTAATCTAAAAACACTCTGCTGTTCACTCGTGAACTGCTCAATTTTTGTATTGTCATACTTGTCATCGTATGTCTGCTGCAAACGATAAAACACAGGAGCAATAACATTTTCTAATTTTTTATTAAATATAGCCCTAAAAAACTTATAGGACTTTTCACCTTCCTCCTGTTCCGCAAGCCAATTATCGTTTTTAGTTTCAACATCTGAATAAACAACATAATCATTGTTATTCATCAAAGCAACATTCAAAGCACACGTTGCCCGTTTTTCGATATCTGAAAATTTTCTTGTATTAATTTTCGTAATACCCGCCTTTATACTAAAACCTTCCGGTAACATAGACTTTATCTTTTCCAAAACAACTACTGCACCATCAGAATTTGCATTCAAAAGAAGCGAGTATCTTGAACCTGATGATTCTGCAACAATATCTCCACTCCTAATAGATTTTTGAATGGCAGAATGCATTTTTACTTCGGAAAATTTCCTCAAACCATCCTCATCAGGAGAAATTATCATAAAAGAATTCTCAGCATAGTTATTACTTATTAATTCAGATTCAAATATTTCTTGAGCAAACTTTGAGCTAAAAAAACCACTCTGTTCGGCAACAATGCCATAATGTGTCAGATAGTGTTTTAAAAACCTAATTTCTTTATTTTTTTCAGATTTTTTTATACAATTGATTACCCGAATCAACATCTCAGACGGATCAGATTCTCGTGTAATATAATCGTCAATCCCCTCATCATAAGCACTAAGTATAAAATCTCTATCATACCTGTCTACAATAAGTATTATATTGGTATTTTCAAAAACTCGCTTTTCCTTTAAATATTTAATTATACCAATAGTTCTGTCACGCTGCTCAAACTCATGCACAAGCACTATATCAGGTTTTTTATCATATATAATATCCGGAGCAGAATCATAATCAGCAGACAAAAGACCGTCTTCCTCTCTTAATAATACAAGATTTTTTTCAAGAGAGGCTTTAATATCTTCGTTATTTGTAATTAATAAAACTGTGTTCATATATTATACTTGCAAATGTTTTTTTATACAAAGGAAACTACCACTAGCTCCAAATAATATCCCCATCCCAAACATTGTTAACGCAACAACAGTTTGAGCATATAACGGAGCCGGTACCATGAAGAATTGATGCATGTGTACTAAACCTTTTTCCACAAAATGCAATGGTAAAAATGCAACAATAGCACCGGTAAAACCGTAAAAGGCACCTTGCATAATAAGCGGGAATCTAATATACCAGTTACTTACACCCATTAATCTCATAATTTCAATCTCATCTTTTCTTGATTGAATAACAAGCTGAATAGTGTTGTTTATAATTGTAATCGTTAACATCCCCAGAATTATCACAACAATAACTGTAAGGGTATTAACAACATGATTAAGCATCTGAATTTTTTTTGCCAACTGTTGCGCATAACTCATATCTTCAACCGAAGTTAAATTTTTTATATTTGCAAAAACAGCATCAATATGCTCCGGAGTATCAACCTTAACTCTCAATGTATCAGGCAACGGATTTGAAACATCAGGAAGCTTCATTTCTCGTTTCAAATCAGTCCAAGATTGCTCTTTAGGTATAATTTTAACACTCTCAACATGTTCAAAATCTCCAACAGTGTTTTTAACAAGCACAGGGTCGGTGTTTGATTTCAAGTACACGGAAATCTCCAACACTTTTCCGAACTCATGCGCAAATGAAGAAATAGACAACGCCGAGCGAAAAAAAGCCCCGAATATAGCTAAAATAGCCGCCATTGTCGTAATAATGACAAGATTAACAATACCAGTCCTTTTAATATCAAAAAAAGTTTCCATTGAAAGACGATAAAGAACACGAAGTTCCGTCAACCAATCTTTTGGAATGTATTTCTTTGCTTCTTTTTTTATTTTAGATTTCTGTTTATTCATAAGTACCTGCTTGAATATCCCTTACAACTTCACCCTTATCCAATGTGATAACCCTTTTCCTAAAGTAATCAACCATAGCACTGTCGTGTGTTGAAATAATAACAGTAATACCACGCTGATTAATTTGATCTAAAATCTGCATAATTTCTAAGGAGTTCTTTGGATCCAAATTTCCTGTAGGTTCATCCGCAATCAACAACGGAGGTCCGTTAACAATAGCTCTGGCAATTCCGACTCTTTGCTGTTCTCCTCCGGAAAGCTCAGAAGGTGTTGCATGCATTTTGTGTTCTAAACCTACTATTTTCAAAGCTCCGGTAACTCTGGCATGAATTTCTCTGGTACTAATACCAAGAGTTCTAATAACATACGCAACATTATCGTATACACTCATATTTTGAAGCAATTTATAATCCTGAAAAACAATCCCCATACATCTGCGCAGACTTGGAACCCTGTCGTTTGAGAGATTAGCTATATTTATCCCTCCAATAGCAACAGTACCACTGGTAGGAGTTTCTTCATGATACAAAAGCTTCATCAAAGTAGATTTACCCGCACCGGAAGCTCCCACAATAAACACAAATTCACCGGAAAGAATATCCAAATTAATATCTTTTAAGGCATAATTCCCGTTTTTATATTTTTTTGTAACTGATCTAAATTGAATCATATATATTCCTTTAATTATTTAACCAAACGATATCTATCGATTTGTTTTTTAATATTTTTTGCAAGCTTATCAGCATTTAAACCATAATAATCCAGCAGTTCATCCCACTTACCGCTTTGACCAAACGTATCGTTAACTCCAAACCTGATAACAGGCATAGGATAGTAATAAGAAAGCAACTCACAAACAGCACTGCCTAATCCGCCTATTATAGAGTGGTTTTCAACTGTTATTACAAATTTAGTCTGTTTTGCTTTTTCAATAATAGTTGCATCATCAAGCGGTTTTACAACCGGAGCATGGATTATTTGAATTGAATAGCCATCTTTTTCAAGGATTTGAGCGGCTTGAATAACTTCAGCAAGAGTTTCTCCGTTAGTTATCACCGTAACATCCGTCCCTTCCTGAATAACTTTAGCTTTACAAAAATCAAACTCATCTTCATTACTAAAGATATCGCAGACGTTCGTCCTAGGGATTCTGATATACATAGGCCCGTAATTTTCAGCGGCAAACTTAATAACTTCTTCACACTCTCTGCAATCCGCAGGTACAATGACTGTCATATTCGGAATATTACGCATCAACGCTACATCTTCCAAAGCCTGATGGCTTGCTCCGTCTTCACCTACGGTTACTCCACCGTGTGTACCTATAATTTTTACGTTAAACTCCGGATAACAAATAGAATTCCTAATCTGGTCGTAAGGACGTCCTGTTGCAAACATTGCAAAACTAGCGATAAATGGAATCTTACCTACAGAAGCAAGTCCTGCTGCAGTAGCTGCCATATCCTGTTCTGCAATCCCCATATCAAAAAAGCGTTCAGGAAACTCTTTACCAAACATTGCCGTCTGTGTAGAGCATGCTAAATCTGCATCAAGAACAACAACATTAGGATTGACCCTTCCGGCCTCTACAAGAGCTTTTCCAAAAGCGTTTCTAATAGATTTGCGTTCATTAAAATTTAATAACATATTCGTAAAATTCCCTCATAAAACCTGAAAAGCTCCTAAAAACAATCCAAAAAAGCTTTCAAAAGTATTATACCATAAATATTAAAAAAACCCAAAAATGTAAATACAACTCACTTTTTGGATTTTTTTATTTTAATTATGTTAAGAATTATTAAAAAACTCCTCAAATTTAGCAATTTATTTTCTTGAGGAATATTTAAAGGGTAGAATAGGAATAGACAAATTATTTATTGAAAGGAAAAGATAAGATGATGCAAATTCCAAATTTACCCAACTACATGCAAGTTCCACAACCGAACTACAATGCTGTAAAAATTGATGTACACAACCCAATGGTTAACGTACCGGCACAAGTACCGGCTCCATGCAATGCGCAAGCTCCACAATATGCGACAACAACAATGCCATATTATAATTACCCTCAAGGTCAATTATACAGCTATCCGCAAGCTCCGGTTCAACCATATTATATGCCTCCGGCTATCACAACTCCGGAAACAGCTCAAGCTCCTGCAATGGTTCCACCTGTAGTTGCGCAAGCTCCACAAACAGAACAAACTCCGATTCAACCTGTAGTAGTTCAAGAAGTTCCTGTTCAACCGGCACCTGAAACAGTTCCGGCTCCGGCAGTAGTTCAAGCTCCGGAAGCTCCGAAAGCTGAAGAAAAAAAGGAAGAAGTTGCCGTAGCGGAAACAGTTAAAGCTGAGGAAACAGCAGACGCAAAACCTGTAGAAGTTGTTCCGCCTACACCGGTTACGCCACAGGTAGACTTAAACGCTTTTATTTCTAAACTAACTAACCCTGATTATGAAATTCAAGCAACTGCTATGGAAGAAATCGCTAATATGATTAACGAAGACCCTAGCAAAGCTACAGAACTATTAGATACAAAAATTGTTGATGCTTTAACCAATATTATTACAGCAGACACAAGCAAACTTGAAGGACCTACCCAAGAACAAACCGCTGCAAGACAAAAAATGCTTGCAAACCAACAATTGACAGAAGATGAACAAAATATTGCTATGACACTTTCACCTGCAGAGCAAGCTGAAAGAAACAAGAGCTATGCAATGTTCACTTCAGCAATAATGCAAAAACTTTATGGGGACGAAGTTCAAAAATTAACTAATTCAACTGTACCTTTGACTGAATTACCTGGTGCAGTAACAATTGTTGAACAATTGAAAAACAACCCAAACCCTATGGTAAGAACTTCAGCAATTGAAGCATTAAGCTACATCCAAACCCCTGCTTATGCAAAAGATTTGAACACAATCTTCACAGTTGCTCAAAAAGACCAAGATCAAGGAGTTCAAGAAGCAGCAAAAGCTGCACTTGCTAAATTAAATGAAGTGACTACTGACGTAAAAGAAGCATTCACTCGAGCTGCAGAACAAAACCAAACTCAACAAGCTGCATAATTAAACCGAAATTCCTTTCTTTAAATAAGACAGCGATAAAAAGCTCTTGAAATATTTCAAGAGCTTTTTATTTATATATTAAAACCATCAATTATACATTAACCTGTTCCTTTTCTGACATAGACTCAGGCTTTGCCGCACAATTTTCATATTCAGCATGTGCAGAAATTGCCTCACACCATCTATAAACAACCTCATCCGCAGGCAAATCATAAGAAATAGGTTTACAAATATGTAAACGAACCTTTTGCTTTTTAAACGGCTTTAATTGAGGCATTCCCGTAAAACCACCAATAGAAACAGGTATAATATCTGCCTTTGCGTTTTTTGCAATTACAACGAAACCCTTTTTAATCCCTTCTAACTTCCCATAAGGTCTCGTACCACCTTGAGGAAACACACCTAAAGACCAACTTGTTGTAAAAATATCCCTTACGGTTTTAAAAGTAGCAATTTCAGGCTTGGTTCTATCTACAGCAAACGCGCCCAAAGACTTTATCAACCCGTTAAACTTTTCCTCAGGTTCAAACAACTCTTTTTTTGCCATAAAGGCAATCAACTTATTAACCGCCATCGGCACAAGAAAAGGATCAAAAATAGAAACATGATTTGCCGTAAAAATATACTTATCCTTTTTATTCCACTTAGGAAGGTTTTCTTTACCGGTAACCTCAAAATCATAAAACACAGAAAAGAAAATAATTACAACAGTATGCAAAAAAAGCATATATAACATTGATCTGAAAACATTATATTCAGAAGCGTAACGTCTGTTGTAATTTCTAGTTTGCTTCGCCATTCTCAACTCCAATCTCACCCGAATTAGTTTTATCAGAAATATATTTAAATCCGGTTAATTTTTGAATTTCATCAATCCACTTTTCAACCATTTCATCCACATTGTCACTATATGGAATGGGTTTCCCAATATTCACAACAATTTTTCCACTAAACGGCAATCTCTTAACCTCATTTGTACCGATTATACCAACAGGAAGAATTGCACATTTTGTAATTTTAGCAAGCCCGGCAAAACCTTTTGTGACCCCCCGAATTTCACCGGGAACACCACGGGTACCCTGTGGAAATATCCCAAATACCCACTTACTCTTTTTTATTTCCATAACGGTCTTAATAGTAGAAGGCCCCAGACTTTCCCTGTTAACTGCAAAAGCACCAAGCCAATCAATCCACCAGCGTAAAAATCTTATGTCAAAAAGTTCTTTTTTAGCCATAAAAGAAACACTACGCGGAAAGACTCCGACCATTAATGGCGGATCCAATGTTGATAAATGATTCGGACAAACAATATATTCGTTATCTGCAGGGATATTTTCTTTGCCGTTAACTTCAAGCCTGTAAACAAACTTAAATCTAATCATATAAAAGAATTTACAGACTAAAATCTGAAACAGCCTGCGCCAGTTATTAAATTGCTCTGTCGTTCTTTTAGTATAGGATTTTTTTTCTTTAGCTTTTGCCATTAATACACTCCCTAATAATCTAAATAAATATTAGCATATAACAAAAGGATTTTCAACACTCTTTACTATCCCCAACCTTTAATATATAATTTACTTACAAAAAAGGAGAGCTTATGAAAGAGTGCAAAACATCTGTTAACAAACTTGAAAACGAATTATTCAAAAGTGTTTATGAAAAAACACCGGATTATATAAAAGAATTAGACCTAATGGATTTTTCTAAAGATGGAGAATTTTCATTTACTCTAAAAAAAGAACATCTCAGCCCTTATGACGAAAAAATAAATCCTGAAGGTCTCAATTTATATGAGTGGTTTGCAAATTATTCAAAAGAAGCAAAAGTGTCAACTGCAGGAATCAGAGGTCCGCAAAACATTCTCTTTCCGCAGGATACAAGATTTCCGATTAATTTGGTCGGCATAGTTCTTGCCACTCTGGCTAAAGCTCTTGTTGCCAAAGAAAAATACGCAGGCTGTGAAATTTTAAAAGTTGCAGGCAGGGAGGTCAGATATAACTCGGCATTATTTTTGGATGCTATAGCAAGAATACAAGCCGCACAAGGAATTAAAACCCTTGTCCCTGTTGAGAAAAAATCTATACCAATCTGGCTCGCATCCTTCTTGGCATTTAAACTTGACCTTGTTGGCGGCGAATATATAACCTCAAGTCACGGAATTTCCGTAAAAAACGCAACAAAAGACTTAAATTCACAAGGCTCACAATACCTGCCGGAAGAATCTCTGGAATTTGTAAATAAAATTCAAGAAATTTTCGACGAAACAGAGAAAAACGGAACTTACAAAATTAAATTTGCCGCAAAAAACAATCCGTTAATTGATGAAAGCATTATGACAAAACTAAACGACGGCGTTGATTTATATGTGGAATATCTCCAATCCGGAGTCGCTAAAAAAATTAACCTTAATTTAATCAAGAATTTCAACAGAAAAGTTGTCATCGAAAATGTTGGAGGTTCTGCTTACAGAACACTCTCAAGAGTTCTGGAAAAACTACGTATTTCAGATAAATTTGTATGGTTTAACATTGAAGAAGATCCGTTCTTCCACTCCATCGGGAAGTATAATAAAACTCCTAAAGGTGAAAAAGCGTTTTATGATTACTCGGTAGATGCAACAGTTCTTGCAACACGCAAAAACGGAGAAAAATTCTTCCCTGTAATCGAAACTCTTCATTACGATGAAAAATTAAAAAATATGCCTGTCGGGACTGCTGTCTTGATAACAGACCCGGATCACGACAGATTAACGATTACACAAACTGAAAGTACGGATAGAATCCCTTATCTGGAGGCTAACGGTATTGATTACGTGAAATTGGATGACAAAACTATTCTCACCGTATTCACCGCTAACCAAGCATTCCTGATGCTTATGGATTTCTGGGCAAAACAACTTAAAGCTGAAGGTCTGTGGGGCAATCACCCTAGGTTTATGATTAAAACAACAGCCTCCGCCCTATCTTGGGATGAATGGGCTGCAAAACAAGGTGTAAAAGTTGTTAATGTTCCGGTAGGTTTCAAAGAAATCGCCAATATAATGAAAAAAGTTGAATTACAGCTTAAAAACAACCCTGAAAACGATGTTATTGTCGATGATGTATTCGGCAATGAAATTAATCTTGGCAAAAACCCGAGATTACTCTTTGGCGGAGAAGAATCCGGCGGAATGATTATGGGAACGGAAGATTTAATTAAATCTCTTGCAGGGCGTTCTGCTGTTGCTATGAGAGAAAAGAGCGCAACAGAAGCAATCATTGTAGCAACCGCACTTATCGCAAAACTTCAGGACAAACCTCTTTCTGATTGTTTAACCGAGCTGTTTGACGACAATAACATTATCGGACGCTATGATACTCGTGTTGATATTGCATACTACAACGAATCCGAACCTGATATTAATAAGCTTAAAGAAGCAAAAATCGCAGGTGAAGCTAAACGTACTAAAAATGATTTATTCTTCCTTTCTATGGCAATTGCAGTGAGAGAAGGCATAATGACATTGGAAAATGTCAAAGAAGTTCTTAATGATGCATTTAAAAGTCTTATTTTTGACAATTTAAAATCAATAAAATTTGTTGGAGACGGAACATACTTTGAATTCAGCGACAAATATATAGAAATACGCCCTTCCGGCACAGATGCGAAAACAAAAGCCTATGGTGGAGGTTCTGATAAAGGCATTATTGAAACTTACGCAGGAGCAATGGGCAACTATTCCGGTGAGAGAACAGAACTTCATAAAAAATTTATTTCAGACGAATTTTATGAAAATTCAAAAGAAACAGCACTTAACTATTACCTACAATTTGTAGACAAAGGTGCAAACAATGAAACTTTCATAATCCCTGAATACAAGTTCTAAATAAAAACTCCCGTAATAGGGAGTTTTTTATTATTAATTATCACTATAAAAAAGCGGCTGAATGTTACCACTCAGCCGCTTAAATTTATCAAACTAATGCAATTAGTCTTTCTTATTAGGGATTCTCATTCCGTAGAAAGATCTCCATACGAAGAACAATGCAATTAGCAAGAATACAACGCCTGCAATCGGAGCAGCTTCTCTGAAAGCTTCACTGATAGCAATTTCCATAGCTAACAAACCGAATAATGTTGTGAATTTAATAATAGGGTTCATAGCTACTGAAGAAGTATCTTTGAACGGATCACCAACTGTATCACCAACAACAGTTGCATCATGCAGCGGAGTTCCTTTTTCTTTCATATCAACTTCAACGATTTTCTTAGCGTTATCCCAACATCCGCCTGCATTTGCCATAAATACAGCTTGGAACAAACCGAATACAGCAATCGCAATCAAGTAGCTTACAAAGAACGCTACCGGTCTGTTTGCAAATTCAGGATTTTCTGAAATTACAGGAGCTGATAAACAAGCAAGTGCCAACGCAAATGCAAACAATGAAATAAAGATGTTAATCATACCCTTTTGAGCATATTGAGTACAAATCTTAACAACTTCTTTTGAATTTGCAAGGTTAGCAGATTTAGAATCTTCATCTAATTTAATATTGTCTTTAATGTATTCAGTAGCTCTGTAAGCACCTGTTGTAACAGCTTGCATAGAAGCACCGCTGAACCAGTAGATTACCGCACCACCTGCAAGTAAACCTAACAATGTGTAAGGATTTAACAGGTTAAGAACAGCTTCAGGCTGAATACCAAGAGTATTTTGGATAACCAAAATCAATGAGAAAATCATAGTAGTAGCACCAACAACAGCAGTACCGATTAATACCGGTTTTGAAGTTGCTTTGAATGTGTTACCTGCACCGTCATTTTCTTCTAAGTATTGTTTTGCGTTTTCAAAATCAGGTTTAAAACCGTATTCTTTTTCGATTTCTTCTGAAACGTTAGGAATATCTTCAATTAAAGATAATTCGTAAACTGATTGAGCGTTATCTGTAACAGGACCATAGCTGTCAACAGCGATTGTAACAGGACCCATACCAAGGAAGCCGAATGCTACCAAGCCAAACGCAAATACTGATGAATAAATCATTACATCAGCAGGAATATGAATACTTGCAAAGTAAGCAAGACCCATCAACAATACAGTAACTGCACCAATCCAGAATGCTGAGAAGTTACCTGAAACAATACCGGAAAGGATTGTTAAAGAAGCTCCACCTTCTTTTGACGCAGTAACAACTTCTTCCGTATGCAAAGCTTTAGGAGAAGTGAATATTTTTGTAAATTCAGGAATCAAAGCTGCACCCAAAGTACCGCAAGAAATGATTGCTGATAATACAAGCCATAAGCTTCCGCCCATAGGAGCAAGCAACCAGTGGCTTACGCTAAATGTCATAACGATTGACAAAATTGATGTTAACCAAACAAGGTTAGTTAACGGTTTTTCAAAATCAAATTTTGCAGCTGATTTTGCATAGAATTTATCAACGATGTTGTTAATCCAATAAGCAATAACAGAAGTTGCAATCATCAAGTATCTCATAACGAAAATCCAAGTTAACAATTGAACTTGGTATTCAGGTTTAACACCCAACAAGATGAAAGAAACAAGAGCAACACCTGTTACACCGTAAGTTTCAAAACCATCAGCAGTAGGTCCGATAGAATCACCGGCGTTATCACCTGTACAGTCAGCGATTACACCAGGGTTTCTAGGGTCATCTTCTTTAATACCGAATTGAATTTTCATCAAGTCAGAACCGATATCGGCAATTTTAGTAAAGATACCACCTGCTACACGAAGAGCAGAAGCACCCAAAGATTCACCGATAGCAAAACCGATGAAACAAGCACCTGCAAGGTGACCCGGAACAAATAAAAGTATTGTAAGCATCAAGATTAACTCAACAGATACAAGACAAACCCCAATTGACATACCGGCTTTCAACGGAATGTTTAAAATATTCAAAGGATTACCTTTAAGAGATGCAAATGCAGTTCTGGCATTAGCAAGAGTATTCATTCTGATACCGAACCAAGCAACCGCATAAGAACCCAAAATACCGATAACAGACCAAGCAATAATAATTGCTACATCTTTCAACGGCATATGTTGTAAATATCCGAAATAAAAAGCGATACAAAGACCGATTAATACTTCAAGACAGAATAAGAACTTACCTTGTTGAACAAGATAAGTTTTACAAGTTTCAAAAATTGTATTTCCAACTTCAGCCATAGCTGTGTGAACTTCCAACCTTTTAACTTTTGAGAATTCGATAAATCCAAATATCAAACCGGCAAATGATACGATAATACCAATTACCAACAACTTAAAGTTGCCACCGGTGATATCGGGAACCATCAAATCAGCTTCGCTTGCAAGGGCAGGCGAAATTCCCAAGAGCATAGTGGCAAACA
>CAYUQM010000025.1:0-25658 GCA_964446855.1 uncultured Muribaculaceae bacterium | reverse complement strand
TGGGTTGCAGACGGATAACTCCGTCTTGCAACTCTTTCTTTCCTCACAAATAAAGACTATTAAGGAGTTTTATGGAATTTTTAAATGAACTATCCCCATTTATTGAAAATGTCGGATTCCCTGCTTTAATATTTGCGATTTGGTACATTTACCATCAATCTCAAGTAAAAGCATTTGAGCAGATTATCAAAAACAACTTTGATATTTTGAAAGACTTATTAGAAACCAACCAATACCACGCAGCAATCCTTTCTCGCATTGAAAGTAAGATTGACAACAATCTGTGGTGTCCCATCTTGAAAAAGGAGGTACACTAATGAATCCTGAAAAATTGCAATTAAAAGGAATGCTCGCTGAAAGCAAAAAACGCTTCCGCACATTAGATACGGAAGCGTCAGGGTTGGTTATTCTTATTCGTTCACTTTTGAACCCTTATGAAGATATAAAAAATCTTGATATGGAAAAGGTGAATGCATCAGTAAATAGATTAACTGAAATTACTGAAGAATTAATAGTTCTGTCAGAAAAAATTAAAAAATTGGAGGCAGAATTTGAATAATAAAGAATACCTTGCAAATGAGGCAGAACGATTATATGTAATCAGCTGTAATACAGTAGATGAAATCGCATCAAAATTAAATATTTCAACAAAAACTGTTTGTCGTTGGAAAGATAAATTTGATTGGGGACAAAAGAAATTAAGCTATACCCGTTCAAAACAATGTTTTCACGAAGAGCTTTATGAATTCGCTCGGAAGTTGATGAAAGATATTATTGCCGATATAGATGCCGGAGAAAAAGTTGATCCCGGAAGAATGTATGCTTTTTGCAAGGTGATTCCTATGTTTGTAAAAGTCAAAGACTACGAAGATGTTGTTTCAAAGAAAGAGAAAAAACAGCCAACATCAAGAGGCTTAACTCCTGATATCGTAGCCCGAATTGAAGAAGAAGTATTAGGCATAACCCCAAATGTTGACTACGAAGAAGAAACCGAAGAAGAATAGATTTTTTTTGCCGTATCAAATGCGGTGGTTAAATGATAATTCCAAAGTAAAAATATGGGAAAAATCCCGAAGAATAGGAGCAACTTATGTACAAAGCTATGAAGATGTAAGAGACTGTGTTAAAAGAATAGTCCCTGCGGTTTGGTTTTCATCAGCTGACGAATCAGCAGCACGTGAGTACATCGATTATTGCAAGCAATGGGCAACTTTATTTAATATTGCTGCCAAAGACTTGGGAGAACAAGTTTTAGATAAAGAAAAAGACATCAAAGCCTATGTCATTCAATTTTCAAACGGAACTAAAATTCACGCACTGTCTTCAAACCCTAAAGGCTTTCGTTCTAAAGGTGGAAAAGTTGTACTCGATGAATTTGCTTTTCACAATAATCCCGAAGAACTATGGAAAGCAGCTCGCCCATGTATCACTTGGGGATATCCTCTAAGAATACTCTCTACCCACAACGGTCAAAGTTGTCTATATTACAAATTCTTAGAACAGGTCAATAAAGGCAAACTCAAATGGTCTCATCATAAAACCCCGATACATCTTGCAGTTAATGAAGGTTTGATTGATAAAATCTACGGCAGACCAACTACAAAAGAAGAACGACAAGCGTGGCTTGATGAAGAGTGCAAAAACTGTTTTGACGATTACACTTGGTTTCAAGAATACTGCTGTATTGCAATTGACGAAGCTTGTGCCTTTCTTCCGTACGATCTTATTTCAACCTGTGAAATGCCTGACGTTTTTAAATCTCTTGATGATATCAAAGGCGATTTATACGTTGGAATAGATATCGGAAGACGAAAAGACTTAACGGCAATATGGTGTATTGAGCGATTTGAGAACTCAAAATATACACGAAAACTTGAAGTTTTAGAAAAGACCCCATTCCACATTCAATATGAAGTTATCTCTAAAATTTTAAAGCATCCAAAACTAAGACGTTGTTGCATTGACTCGACAGGTATAGGAATGCAACTCGCAGAAACCGCACAAAAAGATTTCGGTAAATATAGAGTTGAGACTGTAATGTTCACAAATAAATCAAAAGAGGAAATGGCTTATAACCTCAGAACGAACTTCGAAGATAAATCTGTATTCATCCCTAACGATCATGATATCCGAGAGGACTTGCACTCAATAAGAAGAATTTATACCAAAGCCGGCAACATTCGATTTGATGCTGACTCATCAGAAGTCAATGGACACGCAGATAGATTTTGGGCTTTAGCACTTGCTCTTATTGCGTGTTCCACTCCATCAGAGCCAACAAAAATTACAACTCGAAAAAAATATGAAACTCTAAAAATGACAGAAGGCTTTTAAAGCCCCTTAAATTATCTCGGATGATAATTTATACCAACCCCGACCGTAAAATTCAATAGAACGGTTTTTGAACACTTTTTGAACGGGGTCAGAACATAACTCGAACATCAAAAAATTAAGGAGTATAAAAATTATGTCAAAAACACTTACCCTACCATCAGGAAAAACTGCTGTAATTCGCAACGGAAAAGGTCACGATTTACTTCAAGCACAGATGAAAGCAAAGAATTCAGAAGAAATCCCGTACGCACTAATCGCTGAACTCGCTGAAATTGACGGACAAGCTCTCGTTTATGAGGACATTCTCGATATGGACTTAGAAGATGTAATTGCACTTCAGAGCGAAATTTCGGGGAAGTTTCAGACTGCGAAGCCGGCAGAAACACCGAAAGCGGAAGCAGAGAAAACACAAACGGAAGTAATCCAACCTACCTCCCCGATAGCCAAAGCATAATTCACCTCTGCAAGATAACAGGATGGCAGTATTCAGAAATCTGTTTAATGCCAATTCCTGTCCTTGCATACTGGTGCAGTCAAGCCATCAAATACACAAATAACCGAAACGAGGAAATCGAAGAACAATGCTCGACACAGCAATGACAATATCCCTGAGCCTTGTTGCCTTTGACAAAATGTCGAAGGTTATTCGTGACTCTGTTAGAAAATCAGATGACGAGTTTAATAAACTTCAAGCCAAAATCAAAAAGGTCTCTGAGAATTTAGAGAAAGTTGGCAAGGCAGCAACTGTTGCAGGTGGAGTTTTAACCGCTGTAAGTGCCGCTAATTTAAAAATGGCAGCTGATTTTGAAACCAGTATGGCGAGTGTTTCAACTTTGATTGATACGAATGTCGAATCTTTATCTGCAATGAATAAAGAAGTTCTAAACATCTCAAAACGCACTCCTGTTGCATTGGGTGATTTAACTTCGGCTCTATATGATATTCGTTCCGCAGGTATTGCCGCAGAAAATCAATTTATAGTTTTAGAAAAGTCTGCACAACTCGGTGTCGCAGGTTTAGGTTCAACCTCTGAGGCTGTTGACTTGGTAACATCATCTTTAAACGCATTTCAACTTAAAGGCGAAGAAGCCGAGCGAGTTTACGACACGATTTTCAAAACAGTTAAATTCGGTAAAACAACAATCTCAGGAATCGCTCAAGGTTTCGGTGCTGTTGCAGGAACAATATCTGCTGCAAACATCAAACTTGATGATTATATGGCAGCTGTTGCAGCATTAACCACTACAGGTCAGCCGGCAGCTCAAGCTCACCACCAATTAAAAGCAGCTATCGCAGGGATGACTCGTGAAAATGAAGATGCAGTTGCAGTATTCAAAAAACTCGGAGTTCAGAATTTCAAAGAGTTAATCCAAAAATCAGGAAGTATGGTTAATGCCTTTAAATTGGTAACAGATCAAGTAAAAGGAAATGATGCTGCAATTTTAAAAATCTTCGGTTCAACTGAGGCTTTTAACTCTGTTTTAGGTTTGACCACAAAACAACATCAAACGTACATTGACACTCTTTATTCGATGAGAAACGCTCCATCACTTGTTGATGAAGGTTACGCTAAAAAACTCGACACCGTAAATGCTCAGATGCAAAGGTTTCAAAACTTCGCTCAAAAAATCGGAATAGATATGGGAACAGCTCTTGTACCATATTTCAGAAGATTTTTAGATATTGCAGAAAAGGTTATGAACTTCTTTGATAAAATCCCTGAAGGCATAAGAAATAAAATCGCAGTTGCTATTGCAGGGTTAGGTCTTGGACTCACAGGACTTGGAGTCGCATCGCTTGCAATAAGTAAAATCACAAAAGGATACGGTGAATTTTTAGGAATTGCTCGTGACTTAAATCCTGTTCTTGCTCAAAATGCTACAAAGTTATTACAATCAATCGGGCTTAATTCAGCAGCAAAGAACTTCAGTTTTGGAAACCTATTCGCTGATATAAAACGAATTGACGGCAATTTAAGAACAGGAATTATAAACTCTTTCCAAGCTCTTCCCGGCAATATCGCAAAATCAAATGTTGCATTAAAAAATTGGGCAATAACATCAATTCAAGCATTCCCAAGTAATATTTCAAAAGGTTTAATTGCGTTCAAAAACGGTTTTTTAGGTATTCCCGGCATGATTGGTAAAGCAATAATGGCTTTTAGAGCTTTTTCTCTAACCCTTTTGACTTCTCCTATCGGTTGGATAGCTCTTGCAATTGCAGGTGTGGCATTCTTGATTTTCAAATATTGGAAACCTATCAGCGGATTTTTTAAAGGTTTATGGGCAGGATTAAAAGAAGGTTTACAGCCGTTAATGCCATTATTTAAACGCTTAATGGTTGCTCTTGAGCCTGTTATAAAACCAATTCGTGCAATTATTGATTGGTTTAAGAAACTAATTAAACCTGTTGAAGATACTGGTGGAGCTGCTGAAAATATGGGACTCCGTTTCGGAAAAGCAATCGCAGGAATCATCGTGAAATTCGTTGAACTAATAACCAAGGCTTTTGAATGCGGTGCAAAAATCACCTCGATGCTTGCAGAAGGTATTATGCGAGGAATCGCAAAAGTCAAAGAATGCATCGCAAAAGTTTCTCAGGTTATTAGAGACCACCTCCCACATTCTCCGGCTAAAACTGGGCCGCTCAAAGATTTGCACAAAGTAAAAATTGTGGAAACTGTTGCATCAACAATAAAACCTCTACCACTTAAAAACGCAATGAATAAGTCTTTGTCGTTCTTTACAAGTGGAGCAAATGCAGTCGCTCGTGGAGTGAGCTCTGCAATTTCTGCACCGATAACAATTCATTACAGCCCAACGATCACTTGCACAGGAAGTACAACAAAAGATGAGTTCAAAGAAATGCTTAACAAGCACAAAGAAGAAATATTAAAAATCTTTCGTGATGAACAAAACAGAAAATTGAGGACTGCTTACTAATGTTTGCACAATTAGGTGACATAAAATTTGAATTAATAACTTACTTTAACGGTTTGACTGAGACGGTTTCATACAATTATGCACAACACGATAGGATTGAAAACAAACCCCTGTTACAGTTTCTTGGGAAAAATCTACTTGAAGAAAACCTCAAATTAAACTTTCATCGCACATTTTGTGTTCCGGAAGATGAACTCAACAATTTACTTGAAGTCGCAGATAAAGCTGAGCCTCTCAAATTTATCAAAGGTAATGGCGAATATGTCGGAGTCTTTATCATCGAAGAAATCAGCAAAACAACAGAACAAGCCTCGCCTGAAGGTGATTTGCTTTCGATACAAGTTGATATTCGATTAAAAGAATATACTGGCAAACTCCCTGAAGATGACGAAGATGAACAGAAAGGCTTTAAGAAACGATGACAGAATTCTATTCATACATCACAAAAGACAACGACAGATGGGATTTAATCGCTTATAAATACTACAAAAACGCAACTTTGTATGAGGATATTATCAAAGCAAACCCTCATGTCCCCGTTGAGCCTGTATTACAAGCAGGAATAAAACTCAAAATTCCTATATTTGAAGAATCAGAAACCATAAAATTTGACTTACCCCCTTGGAAAAAATAATGTTAATCCCTATATTTGAACTATTCTACGAACAGCAAAATATTACAAAAGACGTTTCTCCTTATGTAACCGCCATTGAATATAACGATGTTGAACATGGGGAATCTGACGAGTTGCAGATAACCTTTGAAGATTCTGAAAAACTGTGGCAAGGTGCTTGGATTCCTTGCAAGGGTGACTGTTTACGAGCATATATCGGTTATGAGGCAGAAAAACTTTTAAATTGCGGCATCTTTGAAATAGACGAGCTTGAGTATTCTACACCGCCCGATGTTATTACAGTTAAAGGACTAGCGACAGGAATTAAAAAACCTCTCCGTCAGAAAAACTCCCAAGGATATGAGAATAGAACATTAAAGCAAATTGCAAAAGAAATAGCCGACAAACATGGATACACTTTAGTCGGTGAAATTGCAGATGTTCGTGTTGACAGAATCACACAAAACAAAGAGCGAGATTTAACCTTTTTAACCAAACTTGCGGAACAATATGGTTACATCTTCAAAATCGCAGAAAATAACCTCGTTTTTTATGATGTCCAAAAGCTCAAAGGTGCAAAACCGATGCTGATTTTTGACAAGACTGACTTAGTGAGCATAAATCTGCGTGAAAAGACTTCGCAAAAATATAAATCCGTTCAGGTTTCATACTTTGACCCTAAAAAGAAGAAAACAGTCAAGGCAACGGCAAGAAATGAAGATGTCGCAAAGGGTGATACTTTAAAGATTACCGCCAGATGCTCAGATAAAAAGCAAGCTATCGTTAAGGCTAAAGCTGCTCTTGGAACTGCTGCTACTAAAATAGAAGGCTCACTTGAGTTTATTGGTAATCCATACTTAATTGCCGGCAGTAATATTGAACTCAAAGGAATCGGGCATTTTTCAGGCAAATATCACATCAAAAGTGCAAGACACGTTTTGGATCGTGCAACCGGTTATAAAACATATTGCGAGGTGGAATCGTGTTAAGATTCGGTATTGTTTCACAAATTAATCCTACCCTTGCTCAAGCTCGTGTGAACTTCGGTGATGATGAATCCACCTCGTTTTGGCTTCCTATTCTTCAAACAAAAACCTTAAAAGACAAGTTTTATTCAATCCCTGATGTTGGAGAACAGGTTGCGTGTTTGATGGATGAGAATTCAGAAGACGGTGTTATACTTGGAGCGATTTATTCGACTGAAGATATTCCGGCTGTTAAATCCGAAAAGCAAATATCTCTGAATTTAGAGAATAATTCGCTGATTAATATTGACAAAGAAACAAATACTTTGACCATAACCTTTGAAAACATCAATTTAAACGGCAATATTAATCACACAGGAACGCTGATTAATACAGACGGAATAACATCTAAAGCCGATATTACTGACAAAAAGTCATCAATGCAAGCAATGCGAGATGTTTATAATCCGCATACGCACACAGGAAATCAAGGAAGTCCAACATCTAAGCCAAACGGAGCAATGTAGATGAGACTAAGTGATATTAAATACGTTGATTGGCAACTAAAAATAAATGCTTTAGGTGAAGCTGCTGAAGGTGTCGATGATATCAACCAAAGCATCGCAATTATCTTGAACACTAGAAAAGGCTCAGTCCCTCACAGACCGACATTCGGCTCTAATATTTATAAATATATTGATTATCCTGTAACTGAGGCAAAACCAAACATTATCCGAGAAACTATTGATGCAATTTCAATATGGGAAACTCGAATTGAAGTCAATTCGGTACTTGTAGATATCGAAAACGAACATCTAAAAATTAAAGTTCAATGGAAACTTAAATCAGATACTAAAACCAAAGGAACGACAGAAGTTACTTTATGACAACCAAACTCCCCGAACCCAATTTCATAGAAAGAGATGCTGATAAAATTACAAATGAGTGGATTGCCCTTTATGAAGAAAAGACAGGCAAAACACTTCAGCCGGCACAATTGGAACGACTTTTAATAGATGTCGGTGTTTATCGTGAAAATTTACTCAGGATAAAAATTCAAGAAGTTGCGAAGTCTAACTTACTGAGTTATGCGCCGATTGATGTTCTTAGGCATATTGGCGAACTTGTTGGAGTAACACAACTTGCGCCGAAGTTTGCAAAAACAACATTTCGATTTGAGCTAGATGAGCCAATTACATCAGATATTATTATTCCGGCTGAAACTGAAATCGAAACCGAAGATGGAGAATTTATATTTAAGACAGATGATGTCTGTATAATCCAAGCCGGTAGTCTTTCAGTTGAAATTGCTGCAACGTGTTCAACCGCAGGAGCAAATGCCAATAATTATGCCATTGGCAAAATTACAAATTTACTCACTCCGATAGATTTTGTTGAAAATGTCTACAATACCCAACAAAGTTATGGTGGAGATGATGAAGAAGATGTTGAAAGTTTGCGAGAACGTATCAGACTAGCCCCTGAAAGTTTTACAAATGCAGGAAGTTCAGGAGCGTATAAGTTTCACACTTTATCAGCTCACCAGTCAATAATCGATGTCGAAGTTTCATCTTCTCAAGCAGGTGTTGTTGATATTTATCCTTTGACGAAATCCGGCAACCCTGACAAAGATATGATTGAGTTTGTTTCAAACTATCTGTGTGCCGACAAAGTAAGACCTTTAACAGATAAAGTCGTTGTTCACTCTCCTGAAAGAATCGATTTTACTATCACCGCAATTTTACATCTTTATTTAGATGCAGATCCGGAAACTGTTTTAAAAGTTGTAAAAGAAAAATTGGAAGAATACAAAAAAGAACTTGCATCAAAATTAGGCAAAGACATTGTTCCTACGCAGATTATTGCAATATTGAACTCAATTTATGGCGTTTATAAGGTTGAACTCTTAACTCCGGCTTATCAGATTTTATCTAAAAACCAATGGGCAAATTTGGAAAATTACAACGTGACAATAGGAGAAACCGCCGATGAGTAATCTTTCTCCAATTAACGATTTATCTTCAATAACATTTGATGAACTTTTTGCACGTTTTCAAAAATTAGATATGAGGTGCATATTAACAAATTTATTTGATGAAGTTGACGAGTCAGCATTGGTGCATTTAGCCGAACAGTTCCACATTACAGGGAATGAAGGTTGGTTAAGCTGTCAAACTGAGCAAGAAAGGCGAGAACTTTTAAAAAACTCTCTAAAATTACATAAATTTAGAGGTACAAAATACGCACTTGTCAGAGTTTTGAGCATTTTGGGTTTAAACGGTATTGTTCAAGAATGGTTTGAGTATGGCGGAAAACCTTATCACTTCAAAATTAGCATTGAAATGAATAATAGAGCGTTTGATTTTGAAACAGAAAATTCATTACTTGAGCTCATTAATGCAAATAAAAATGTCCGCTCAAAACTTGAAACTCTAACTGTTGACCTTATCAGCACAACTATTCAAAGATATACTACAGCTTGTGTAACGAGCGAGGAAATAACAGTATGACACAAGAATTCTACTCAATAATTACTAATATTGGTTTAAATAAAATTCAAGAGGCGTTGGAAAACGGTTCAAAACTTGATTTGAAATATATCGCAGTCGGTGATTCTAACGGCTATTATTATGAGCCTGACATTGAACAGACAGAACTTAAAAACGAGCGATACAGAACAGAAATTACAGAATTAACCAAAATGACAGCGAAAGCACTCATCCCTGCATCTGTTGGTGGCTTTTATATGCGTGAATTTGGGATATTTGATTCTGAAAATAATTTATTATTGGTGGGAAAACAGCCTGAAACTTACAAACCTATGGAAACTCAAGGAAGTTTTAAGGAATTATGGTTAAAAGTTATCATTGTTGCAATTAACCCCGATGTTATTCAAATAAATGTTGATCCAACAATCCAAATGGCAAGCACAGCTTGGGTGCATAATTTATTTGACCATCACACCCACCCCGATTTAATGCCAATATGGCTTTATGATACAAACGGGAACGGAGTCGTTGATACTTGCGAATACATAGACGGCGGAACCTTTACAGATGGAGATGCAATTAACTTACCTCAACCTCCATTAGTTCCTCAACTAATAATGAGTACAACAATCTATGATAAGAACGGCAACGGAATAGTTGACGAGGCAGAGAATATGGATGCCGGAGAGTTTTAATAAAGAAAGGAATTTATATTATGGGAACATTACAAATTAGACGTGGCTTAGCTGAAAATTTACCAATCGAGGCAGCAGCAGGTGAACTTTTATTCACAACCGACACAAAAAAATTCTACATCGGAAACGGTGAGGGCAATGCACTCACAGAGTTTAATAATGCAGCACAACTCGCAAATTATCTTGCTCAAAAAGCGGAAAAAGAACATACGCACACTTCTGATAATATAACAGATTTTGCAACCGCAGTTGATGATAGAATTACAGCTCAAAAAGGGCAAGCGAACGGACTTGCAACATTGGATACATCAGGGAAAATCCCAAATGCACAAATCCCGAATGTATTTAAGGAAGCGGCAGTTGTTGATAATATAACCGCACGTGATGAATTAGATGCATTTGAAGGCTTACATGCATTAGTAATTGATGCGTCTGCAGATCCAACAGTCGGTGCCGGTGGCGGTGCAGAATATGTTTATAATGGCACAAAGTGGGTTAAAATCTCAGAATTTAACAACTTAGATACACTTGTTGATTGGGCGAATGTTCAAAATAAACCTGACTTTGTAACTAATATTACAGATTTAGAGGGCATTCCTTCTCTTGAAGATCAAGCAGGGATGTTACTTCAAGTATTACCTGATGAAAGCGGACTTGGTTTTATTGCACCACCTTCAGGTGACTTTGACGGAGGCTCATTCTAAAAATGGGTACACATATTCGTTTAAGACGAGGAAACAAAGCCAACTTGCCAAAATCTGCACCAAGTGGAATGCCATTATGGTGCGAAGACACAAAAGAGCTTTATATTGGTACAGATAGCGGTATTCAAATTATCCATACCTATGATGCAGATACCGTTGATGGCTACCACGCAAGTTCGTTTTTGCAAACAGCTAAACAATTTGTGATTAATAGTGGTTCAACTTCCGGCACAACCACTTATGTTTACCCTCCGAGCGGTTATACAATGTCAAATCTTGTCGCTTTTATTCCAAGTATCAGAACAATTCACTTTAACGGCAAAGTTGATAACAACGACTCAATGTATTGCTATTGGGCAAAAGACTCAAGTCGAATCACAATCACTTGTTATAACTCAGAACAACGTGCAAATCCCCAAGCAAACTGGCTTGCGGTATGGAGAAAATAATATGAATTATTTATTAATCGAAAATGAAACTCTTGTTGGAGTTTGTGATTATGAGCCGAATATTGGAAATGATGATATTCAAATAATCAAATATTCAGGCAACATTCCAAAAGAAAGAATTTTGTATTTAGACGGAAAATCGTTGACAGTGATAATTTTGTTTATATCAACGGAAAATACGTCAAGAATACAAAGGCTGTTGCAGATTTATTAGAGAAAAATAAAAACGCAAGAAATTATCTTACAGACACAGATTGGCTTGTTATTCGACACCGGGATCAACTCGATTTGAATCTTGAAACATCTCTAAATAATGACCAATACATTGATTTATTGAATAAACGTCAGGAAGCACGAAAGCAGGTGATTGAATATGACGGGTAATTTACAGTTTAGACGTGGTTTAAAATCAAATCTTCCAACATCCGCTGAATCAGGTACTCCGTTATGGTGTACAGACACAAAGGAACTTTATATTGGAACCGGAAATGGAGTTTCATTAATAAATACACAAAATACAACCACAGTTACAACTCTTGCAACTTCGGGGACAATTTCATTAAAAGACAATTCAATAAATCGAATATCTGCCTCCAGTACAGTTACATTTTCATTGCCTTCAGTTACTTCTACAACATATCATCAGATTTTAGTGCAATTAACAATGTCTACTGTCAGAACAATAAACTTAGGGACGACTCACTATTTCAATGGAGAAGCTCCTGATTTATCAAAAGCAGGTCTATACAATATTTTTTACGAACATAACGGAACATATTGGACAGTTGGAGCAATTTATAAAGGAACTTCATAATGGATATTTATAGTAAAGAATTATTGCTAAAAAAATTAGAACCCAAAGTTGCAAGTGGTACAGTTTTATTTGATAAATCCACTGCAGGAACATATACCGTCACAATTCCTGCTACTCAAGTTTATGATGTAATAATGGTTGGAGCAGGTGGTGGTGGCGATAAAGGTGCAATTTATACCACATACGGCGGTGGTGGAAGTGGGGCAGCTTTTGTCGGAAAAATAAAATTAACAGCAGGCTCATTAAAAGTTATTGTGGGGAAAGGTGGTACAAATGGTTATCAAGGTGGAACTGCAGCTACCGCTGGCGGTGCTAGTTATGTTGGAAGTTATTATGTCGGTGGTGGTGCTGCCGGTACAGGTGGTGGAGCCGGAGGCTCGAAGGGAAATTGTCCGACCTCTTATGGTTATACCAAATATGTCGCAGGTAATGCAGGAAAATCAGGTTATGCTTCCAATAATGGCGGAGCTTCTGTATATGGGAGTTATGGAGCAGGAGCACCGGCTAAAAGTGGGAATGGAGGAAGTGGCTATGTGAAAATTTATGTCGCATAAGGAGTTTTATATGCAATATGTAAAAATAATCAATGGTGAATTGGAATTTGCACCAGTAAATAAAGGTTCAATATTTAATTACAACCTAGATGTTAAACAAATGCTAAAAGATGGCTACAAACCATTTGAAGAAATAGAAAAACCTATAACAGAACGCATTTATGAAGTTTTATACATAGAAAATTCTGACAAAATTTCAGAAATTATAAACTATATTGAAAGTGAAGAAGAATACCAAAATCGAAAAAATATCGAAAAAATTCAAGCTGAAATTGATTCCATAATGGAATCCATAAAAGAACTTGACTTTAGAAGAATTAGAGCATTATGCGAACCAACAATAAAAGATGAAGAAACTGGTGAAACTTGGCTTGATTATTATAATTCTCAAATTTTGGAATTAAGAGAGCAATTAAAAATTTTAAAAGAAAGGATTATTTAAAATGACATCACTCAATAAAATTTGCCTGCATTGGACAGCAGGTGCTAATTCACCCTGCCAACTTGACTTGAATTCATACCATTACTGTATTGATAAATTAGGAAAGATTTATCCCGGAACGAATACTCCTGAAGACAATATAAACTGCTACGATGGCAAATATGCCAAGCATTGTGGCGGTGGTAATACCGGCTGTATTGGTTTGTCGGCTTGCGGAATGGCTGGTTTTGATTTGAAAAATAAGAAAACCAAATATCCGATTACACGAAAACAAATAGACGATTCCCTCTGCACTATGGCTGCATATTTAAGCATTAAATACGGCATCTCTATAAATAAAAATACAGTATTTACACATTATGAATTTGACCAAAAACGACCAGAAGGCAAACGTGAAGGTAAAATTGACATAGCACATTTACCATACGAGCCGAGTTTATCGCCAAGTAAAGTTGGAGATTATCTTCGAAATAAAGTTATTTGGTATAGAGATAAGATAAAACAAGGAAAATACAAATTCACAAAGAAAGGAAACTACTATGAGTTTATTAGAAACGATTAGAAACTGGAAAGACTTGAGTCTTATTTGGAATGTTATTCAGCCATTTGTGTTGAAATTAATCAAAAAGAATGTTCCATCATCAATTACAAAACTCTATGAAAATCTTGCAAAACACACTCAACCGGCTATTGACAGTTTATTTAAGTTAAAAGAAAAAATCAAAAATTCACCAAGTGAAATTGATGACTATTGCTTTAATGAAGGAATTTCTGCAATTGAAACTTTTGCGAATTACCTTCTTGAGACTGCAAAAGAGTTGAGAGCATAAATTGAGCGGTGCATAGCACCGCTTTTTGTACATTGACAATTTAATATTTTTTTATTGTGTCTAATTGATACAAAATAAAGACAAATGACTTGATTTATTTAGGGTACAGAGTGATGAATACCGGTGTACAAAAAATAAAGGAGGTCATTATGACAGAAACAATCAAATTACAAGAGGCATTTAAAAACAGAAACGCATTTTCAGAACTGATGTCGACATTAAATCCACCAGAGATCAGTACAATTCTTGAGCCTTATACTAAACAAAATGCGAAAACGATTATTAAAATTGCGGAATTAACACAAAATATTGATACGGTTGTAAATGTACTTGGTGATTCGGCAATTAGAGAATTACCACAAAGCCCATATTTAGTATGGATTATAACAAATGAAAAGCAAAAAATTATGGATTTAATGCAAACTATTAACCAACATGCAAATAATGGTTTTGGAATCTTTGTTTTTAAAGCATCTTTGAACGGGGATAAAATAGACTTTAAATGCCTTTTGAAACCCCAACTTGTTGTAAAACAAAAACGAGAAGTAAATACTAACACCCCATCAAAACAACTTCAGAAATCTATATGGGAAAAATATATCGACATTTGCGATGCGAGTGAATACCCTGATATGCAAATTAAAGAGGCTGCACCTCAGCATTATCAAAATATTTCAATAGGAAAATCCGGAGTACAAATTCTTCAAACAATAAATACTCAAAACAAATATGTTGCATCTGAAATTTCAATCAATAACAACAAAGAGATTTTTGAAAAACTATTTGAGCATAAAGACGAAATTGAAAAAGAAATAGGAACTCTCAAATGGGATTCTAAAGAAAATGTAAAATCCGCCAAAATAAGAAAAACATTTGAAGTTGATGTTAATAATCCTGAAAACCACGAAATGGCAATTGCAGCACTTGTCAAGATGGGAGCAGAATTAAAAGCAATTGTTCATAAATACTTATAAAAGGGGGACTTCCCCCTTTTTTTTATCCAAGTGGGTTATATACAACAGGCTAATAAAAAGGTAGGATTATAAAATATGTGTAAGATAATTATTAAAGACAGACAAAATAATAAAGATAGACAGGAATTAACCCTTGAGGAATTTAAAGCTAAATTCAAAGTCGAATTACAAGCTGCTATTCAAGTCTATTCTCATCATCAAGAGCAAAAAGATATGCTCAAACCACCATTTATGCACTCAAATAAAAATTATGAGACAGATTTTTACCGGGATCTACGGTGGAACTTCAATAATAACGCTCAATCAATTTATTATATTGATAAAATAGAATATTAGTTCAGATTTTAGGCTTGAGTTCAACTCAAGCCTTTTTCTATTGTGTCTGAATGATACAAAATCCTTTAATAGACTTCACTTTCGCTTTAATGAGAGTGATTAATTCCGGTGTACACAGAACATAAGGAGACTAAATTATGAACATTGAACACAAATCATTTAAAGCAGAATTCAAACCGGGAACTTATTTTATCGGAGACCCTTGTTATGCATTAAGAGATGATCTTTATGAGAAATGGGGAATTGAAAACGAGTATGCAGATGGTAATTACAATTATTTTGCAGTAGGTTCAACGGCATACGGTGACGGAGTCTATGACGATATTTATTCAGGAAAAGGATACGGAGTCGATGCCGGAATTCTTGGAGTTGTAAATATGGACTATGCAAATCCCAACGCAAATGAAAATGATAACTTGAACGAACTAGGAACAATTATTACAGTTAAAAAATCCCTAATATTTGAATATGACAAGGACTCATGCACTTTTAAGTATCAATACGATGATAACAATAATATTGAAATTCACACCGTTGAGGATGACGATGAAGATGAAAACGATTGGTAAAAGTTACTTATGTGTCCGAATTATAAGAATATCAAGCAAACCGCTTGATATTCTTTTTAATCAGAGCGATTAATACCGGTGTACATAAACATAAAGGAGGTCGTTATGACAAAGAAAAATTTAAAAGTATCAGCATTGAAACATGAAATTTCAGTGAATTTAGACAGCGTTCTTGAAGTTTTAGAAAAACTAAAATTTGTAAAATCCTCAGAAGTATTTTTTGAAAGCCGAGCTTACGATTGGATTGATAACGAGCCAAGCGAAACTGATATGGATAAAGTATTAAAGGAATTGGGGTACTAAACCCCAATTCTCAATCGAAGAAATGAAAGGAATATATAATGCAAAAAACTAATAAAGAATTATTAATTGAAAACATACAAAACGCCACTCCTGAACGTGTAAAAGCCCATTTAATTGAGTTAATTCAGGACTTAGTTGAAGAACCCCAAATAAAAGCAGGTCTAGACAATGGTTATATTGATAATAATGAAGGAATTCCTCTTTTAGATTTTTATATTGATAACTTTATGTTTACCAATTTTGCTGAATAACAAATGTGTTCAAATGATACGAATATCAAGCATAACGCTTGATATTCTCTTTAATCAGAGTGATTAATACCGGTGTAACACATAACATAAGGAGCATAAATTATGAAAAACAAATTAGAAAAAAGACTTCAACAAAAAGACATCAATGCTACACCTAAAACAATTCTTGAAGATTTTTTTAGCACTGCTGACGAAAAACGAATTGGATATGAAGAACAGATTACTAAATATAAAAGTAAAATTAAAAATTATAATTCAAGAATTGATGAACTAAAAAAAGAATTAAAAAATCCTTATGATGATACAACTGTGAAAGATCTTAAAGACATGAGAGCTTGGATTAAAGATTATGAGCAGCTTATTTTGGAGGCAAAAAAAGAAATTCGGTTACTTCTTATAAACTGTAATATTTTATGGAAAAACGAATTAAAAATGGACAAAGTTTTAGGATACGGCTTGGAGGAATAACCAAGCCGTTATTGTTTGTGTCTGAATGATACGAAAACAACCCAAATGACTTGATATACATACAAATCAGAGTGATTAATACCGGTGTAGACATTAACAAGAAAGGACAACAATATGGAATACAAAACATTCTCAGTAGATTTTGAGGCAACAGTAGATTTAGCAGGAACATTGCAAGTTCAGGCAAATACCGAAGAAGAAGCACATTTAATAGCGAAACATCGTATTAAAAGATGCTTAGAAAAAGAATGTTGCGACATTGAATTATTAATTAATGATGATGACGAAGACGGCAACTTTTTAACCGTAAAAGAAATGGGACATTCAAGAGGTTTGGATATAACAAATTCATTAGCATTAAATTAATAAATCAAATTTTAAAAGTCGGGTGAAATCCCGACTTTTTCATTGTGTCTGAATGATACAAAACACCCCAAATGACTTGATATACACATAAATCAGAGCGATTAATACCGGTGTAGATATTAACAAGAAAGGACAGAATTTATGATACCACTACAAGAGCAAAAAAAGAGAGCAAGAGAAATTGTTGAAAAATTATGCAAAAACAAAGCATATAAAATATTGCCAAGAAGATTTGAATATAGACAATATGGCAGAGTTTATTTAGCATATTTGCCGGGTTATTCAGATAATAAAAATATTATAAAACTATATGAAGAAATTTCTAATGCATTAGAATCAGAACTTGATATTTCAGTATATGCATACGCAGATAATACATTGTTATTCTAATGTGTCTGAATGATACAAAAACACCCCAAATGACTTGATATACATATAAATCAGAGCGATTAATACCGGTGTAGACATTAACAAGAAAGGACAAAATTATGGGAATTTTAACAACAGACAAAGAGGAACGTAACTACCAAAAATTTATTGCAGGACTTGAAAAACTTTCTAAAAAGTACGGAATAGGATTATCTGCATGTGGTTGTTTTGATTTTTGGGATGAAGATGGCTTTCAAAAAATAACTTACAGAAGAGATTCTTCAAGTGGCGATTTAAGAATTGATGAACTCATATTTTCGGATGGGACAAAATTTGAAGAATAATTGTTCGGTAAAGAAAAATCGGGGTTACCCCCCCGATTTTTTAATTATGTCTGAATGATACGAAAACAACCCAAATGACTTGATATACATACAAATCAGAGTGATTAATACCGGTGTAGACATTAACAAGAAAGGACAGAATTATGGAAAACAAAATTTTAAAAACACAAAATGAAGGATGGGGATTTTGGGGAACGACCTTAAACAAATATTCTAAAAAACAAACTCAACAAAGATGGAATGATGCATTTGAAACCCTCCTTGAATTATCAGGTGCAGAGCCGGAAAAAATTAGAGAATTCCTAGATGATAGAATCGGTAGACATTTTGCCGATGCCTGCGTTGATAGTAAAGACTTAAAACAAGCCACAAAAGAATGCTACTTCGGATGGTTAGATAAAAAGTTATTTGAAGATGAAATATCAAAAAAAGAATTAGAAGTAGAAAAAAATCCAGTTTTATTCGGTACAAGAGTTTACAATATAATTACAGATAAAGTTCAAATTGTTTTATACACTTATAAAAACAAAAATAGAATTCATCAAGACTATGCAGTATGCTTAGATGTAAATCAAAAGAAACATCGAATTGGAATGGATTATATTAAACCAATCGAAGATATGGAGGATGAAGAATTAATTAGATATGGTTTGAAATAATAAATTTTAAACAACGCTATATTATTTATAGCGTTGTGCTTTTTCCATAAAAAAAGCCCCAATGCTAATCAACAAACATTGGAGCAAAAAGTGATGGTTATTTTTTTATGGATTCAGGAGGAGCTTTTGAGGCTTTTTTTAATTCCTTTCTTATTACGGCTTCTACGTGTCGTTGAGATAATTCGCATTCGACCACAAGCCGATTTAATGTCATTTTCGTACCGTCATATTCTTTTAATATGTAGCGTTCTTTTAGCCTTTTAAGAGCGTTTTTAGGAATATTTACTATCAATCCCGGCAAACAAAAAATCAACGTAAGAGCAGCCTTAATTCCGGCACATTGTGCCACGAACTTTAAATCGTCATTCGGCATATCCTCTATTGATATATTTTCCATCCAAGGCTTGAATTCCATTTATTCCTCGTTCTTATTTGGTCTCATCAGTTAGTGCCTAACACTAAGACGAGCATTATGCTCGTTTCGACCTGTTATTTTGCAATTAAACTTGTTTCTAATCTTTCAACTTCAGCTTTTGTTTTTTGCAAAGTTTCTAATTGTGTAGAATAAGATTCATGTTTTGCAATTAGCGGAGTCAATTTATCCATTTCTTTAAATATCTCAGCCATATCGTCAGGAGTTAAATCTGACGATAGTTTGCGACTATGAATTTTTAGAAATAAACCTCCTACTTCTGTTTTGTTTTGTTCAATTGCAATTTCAATATCTGCAATTTGTTGTTCTAATACTTGTGTTACTGCATTTTCCATTTTAATTCTCCTTTTATTTGGTCTCATCAGTTAGAGCCTTACTCTAAGACGGTCAGCTTGCATCGTTAGCCGACCGTTTCGACCTTTAAACCGCCATTGCCATTGGCTTAGACATCGGGGTAAGCATACATTCAAAGTCTTTTTGCAATTTATTAAGGATTGCGATTTGCCCTTCAAGAATCTTGCAAGCCTGTTTACGTTCATATTTTGCACTCCAGTTTTCTTCTTCAAGAGCGACATCGGCATAACGTAATTTTGCTTCGTTTAATTCTTCATCAAGCACAATTATTTGATTTTTGATTAAACCCATAACAGCACATTCTTTTGGCTCATCGTGTGAAACTTCACCGAAGAATTGATTCCCCATCATGTTTGTTTTTTCGTCTACCATTTGTTCCATTGTTTGATCCATTTGTTTTCTCCTTATTTTTCGTCTACTAATTAAGTGTGGCCGCACTTTTTTTGTTTTTTAAATTCTTTTTTATAGCCTGTAATGCCTGAATAACTTTGCAGGCTTTGGCTTTTGTTAGGAACATAACGTCATCCACTTTAAATTTGGAATTAAGAAATTTTCTAAGTGATTTTTTTGCAAATTCGTCATTATCAAAGTAGCAAACTTCTCGCCACATTCCTTCTATCATACGGAGTTGAGCATCGCTTGCCATTTTTTCGCCACGATATAATCCTTCATATTTCTTTGGTTGTTTTTTCCATCGATTAATAGCAATAGCTTTTTCTTCTAAAATTTCAATAAAAATAAGTGCCTCTGCATAAGTTAAATATTTAGAACTTTGAACATCAAAAGACATCAGCATTTCACGATATAAATCGTCATCTAAACCAATGATATTTTTTAATGTATGGATTTTTCTAATCTGAGAAATCGTAGCCATATTTAATCCTCATATCCTCAAGTTGCAATTCACGACCATGTTTGATTCCGATTTGCACTCCCAAGATAAAGATGGCAAGAGCGATTAAGAATATATAAAATACGGTATAGTCGGGTCGGAATAAAAACTTACCAGTAGATTTATGTATCACGATTTAATCCCCCTTTTATGCCATCAATAACTTAGAAGTTTGTTTAATCACAGCAACATCGACCGCAGCCTTGCCGTTAAATTTAGCAACGCTGATGCTATGAGTAATTAGGTGTTCCAATCTTCTTGTATTCCCATCTGAATACTGAAGATATGTTTCAGCTAATTTTGGATCTTGACCTGCTGATTCAAGAATTTTAACCACGTCTTGAATAAGCAATCTATCAAGTAATTTATGGTATTTAACTCTTGAATAAAGTTGGTCATATTGATTATTGAAACCTCTGAGGTTTTCAAACAAAATATTTCTACCTACAAGCAAAACTCCGACACCAGTCTTGTCGTGAATTCTGCGAGTAATTTCTAATGCTCGGTATGGCAGATTTTCAGCTTCGTCAATAATAAGAAGTCTGCCTGATTGATTTAATTTATTTACAACTTCACCCATCAAATCATAGACAGAGCCTTTGCCTGAAAGAGCAAGACGTCTATGAATCTCTTTTAATAATGATTTTGCGGTGTAACCTGAATCACTCTCAATTAAAATCGCATCGAGGGCATTTTTTGTATATTCTTTTACCGCAACGGTTTTACCGAGTCCGGCACGACCGACACAAACACCGATTTTACCTTTAGTATGGCAAAGTCTGCCGATTTCAGAGATGTATTTAATAATTGAAATATCTACAATCGGCAATTCATCGTTGCCAGAACGTTCTTGTTCTCGTTGAATAAAATTGTTAATTTTATCTGTTAGTTTTGCATTGTCACCTTTATATGCACCATTGAGCCACATACTAATTGAGGATTTGGCAATTCCTGTCGCTGTTGAAACGAATGCTAAACCATAATTTTTAGAATCCATTAAATCACGAAGTTCCGCTCTAATATCCATATGCAACTCCTTTCAATTCTTCATCAAGAATTTTGTCGGTTTCAAATAAATACAAAGGCTCATCCTTAATCGGAGTTTCTGCCATAAACATTGATAAATCTTGTTTCCCGAATGCTTCCATTTCTTTATTTTTACGAATAGCCTTATCCATATTAGTATTAGCAATCTTGGAAACTTTAGGCTTTGATTCAGTATTTAATTGTTTTTCAATGCTGCCATAAGCTGCTCTGTAATTTTCATATTGTTCTTCAAGAGGAATTTCAAAGGTTTGTTTAATATACGATTTAGCGACTTTTAAATTGCGTTTTTTAATCGACATTGCCTCTTTGAATTCTTCCTTCGAAACAGTCTCAGCGTGAAGTGCCGCAACTGCTTTTACAGCTGTTATTTTACCCACAAACTCATCATTGTCGGCTCTAAACGCCCAAGCTTCTTTGTAATTTTGAACATCTCTGCGAAGATAAACCTTCAAGCCGGTTTTTGAAATCATCCAATCCGCCCAATAAGTAATGCCTAGAGAATTGTCTTTGATTCCGTTTCTGCCTACTGTATAAATCTTTGATGTTCTCATGCAGAATAGCTTTAGAGCATCACGAGAAGTTGTAACTTTTTCTGTAAATTCCTGATTAAATAATTCATCGGGACATAAGCCTTTGAGGTTTTTACCCTCTGATGGTCTTTTATTTAAAACATCAATAATGAATTTATCAAATATAATTTTAAAATCTTCAAATGGTATAATTTTACCGGCTTTGATTTCTGCTGCAAGTTTTTCAGGTCGTTCAACAACATTTCCGCCTCTATAACCAACACAATGCTTTGAAAGTAACTCTTTAATCTTCAAAAAGTCTCGTTCAATCGGTTTTGTCTGTGCGTTATAAGGCAATGCAAAATGAACTTTAACATTTAATTCATCAAGCATTGAAGTTGTTTTCGGTTGATTGGTTTCAACCTGAATTCTATTCTGCCTACCTCCGGCAAAGTCTTTGCAACGATAATCTTTACCGTTATCAATAATTACGTCTTCAGGGAGTCCATACTCTTCTGCGGCATAATAGAAAGTTTGAAAGATATGGTCAGAATTTGGATTGCCGCATTGTAAAAGCCATCCGAGCCACTTGCCTGATTTATAATCCCTCCAAGCAGTAACCCAAGGAAAAACGACATTGCCGTCTGGTGACAGACAAGCAACGTCGATTTGAGCGTGGTCTGAAACCCAAACTTTGCCACAGACCACATTAGAATAATCTCTCTCGATGTAGTTCCCATATCTCCTATTCCATGCGGATTGTCCATATCTCGCTAAATAAATACTTTGTTTTGGGATTTCTCGTTCTAATCTACGCTTAAAGGACGTATGACTTGGAAAATTAGGTCTACTGATCCCAAAATTTCTCATTGCATAACCTAAAGTCAAATCCCAACAAGTCCTTAAAGATGGAGCACCCTCTACCAAGTAAAGGTTTTTAAAATACTCAAAATAAGAATCTTCTACACTTGTACGTCTAGATTTCCCACGTTTTGAAAGCAAGCCGGATAAACCGTCAGTTTCATATCTTTGACGCATTCTCATTAAAGATGAGTAAGATGTTTTATATTCAGGCTTACAAAAATTCCAATCTTCAATAAATTCTAAAATCTTTGTACCTCTCATATATTCTGTTGCCTTTATAAGCTCAATATACTTTTCAACTTGAGCTTTTGCCCAATTGGGAGCATTAGAATAGCTTGAATCATTTATAAACTCTTGTTTGTTTAAAAATCTGTTTTGAATTTTAATAGGAAGAGATGTGAATTTAATATAATAATTTGATTTTCGTTTTACTTGAACAACTTTATAGATAAATTCTGCATTTCTACATTTATCTTTTACTGTTTTTTCTTTTAAATTAAGAAGCTTGCAAGCTTCCTCAATAGAAATCCACGCAGGAATATTTAGTTTTTCTTGCGTGAAATTAGACATTTAAACTGTAATCCTTTATTTTAATACCAAAAACTTTTTCAATAATAAAAATATCTATTTCAGGACGATTACGCTCACCGTTTAAATGTCTGCTTACTACACTCTTAGACAAGTGTAAAACACCCTCTATGTCTTTAGATTTGAGGTCGATTATTGATGTAATAACCTTAATTACAATTGTTTTTTGACATTGCACACAGTTTTGCATAAATTTCAATTCCTCTCATGTATAGTAAATTGTCCTATATCATGCAGTAACTTTTTTTTAGATTTTTTCTATTAGCCGAATGTGCGATTTTTTGCACAGCACAAACTAGCCCAGTAGGCTATATAGTTGGCTATACAGGAAACACAATCAATCTATAAATCAATTATATTGAAATTTTAAAAATTTGAAATAGGTGCAAAAGTAAGGTCGGGGAATATTCCCCGTTTGCTAAAATTGAAATTCAGTTATAATCAGAAATGATTTTTGAACCAATTTTATTAAAATATATTCTATTAGTTTATTCATCAGTATTATAGACAAGTTTAAAATTTGGGGAAAAGTTTATTAAGGAATGTTAAGAAATTAAATTATTTTTCAAATCCTCATACAATTCTTGGAATCCTTTTTCTCTTCGCCAAATGCCTTCTGCTAAACGCTGATGAAGACAAACTTCATTCATATTATGACTTTCTATTCTAGCAAGGTATGAGTAAACCTTTTTGAATTCTTGTATCTCGTTATCTGTAAAATTCTTTTCTCTATTTGCTCGCAGATGTTTTTTGCTAACAAAGATTTTATTATCGTAACTATAAAAATATGCATATTTTTCAAAAAATGTTCTAAATCTGCCTTGCTGTGGATCTACAAAATAATGATTTAGTAATTCCTTTAACTGTCTTTCGTAAATTAAATTTCTGAATATCCTATAAAAATCCCCGATGCAATTATTATCAAGCCCAATTAAATATGCAAGTTTTTGAGTCGTAACCAATGCACAAAAACCTCGCATTATTAAATCAACAGTTTCAGGAGAATGGAACATAAACATAAACTGAAGGTTTTTGTTTTCGATTTGTCCCTTCTTTGTCGTTTTTTCAATAACGGTATAAACCCCGTCTTGTTCTTGTAATTCCCCTTCACTTATTAAATACATAAGTGCAAGTTCTAAAACTGCCGGCTGAATTTCCATAAGCTGTAAAATGTCATTATGCGTACATTTTTTCAATCTTTTGCATAACTTTAATATTTGGTCTTTCATTTAAAACTCCTTTCACTAATGGTTCATCTATAACTTCAAGCTGATTTGTATTCGCAAGTTTTTCTATTTGGTCTATATGCTGAACTAATTTCCTGAATTGGTTTGTGCGAGTCGCAATATAGCTCAAAGCATCTTCGCTAAAATTTAACTCCGTCAGCTCATTTAAAATATTTCTAATATCATCTTGATTAAAATGTTCAAATTTTAATTTCTTAAAAAGCCTATCGTCAAAGTGTTTTAAGCGAGATATTTTTCTATCAACTAATCCCATTCCAACTAGCACAAGCGGAGAGCCTGTACAGTCTTGAATATCTCTTAAAATCTCAATTGCGTTTTTGCTTCCGATTAAATAGTCAACCTCATCTACAATAATCGTTTTAGGATCTGTTTTTAAATGCTTTAAAATCAACTTGTAATTTTCTTGCATATAGAAAAATGGTCGCTCATCCAACTCCTCAACTATCGCTTTTAATAGACCGCTTTGAGTCATTTCGTTATTGGCTCGGATATAAATTGCATCATTTCTTATCGCCCACCACATAATTGTGTGAGTTTTACCCAAGCCATGTTCGCCATAAACAAGTGCTAATTTCGGAATGTTAGGCGGAAGTTTTTGCAAACTATCCATCAAAGATACAAAATTCTTCACGTTTTTAGTTCTAACGAATGCGTTTTTCATAATTTAGTCTCCATATAAGTTGTAATATTCATCACTTCTAATGTAATCAGCAAGCCACCTTCTATCTTCAGGGTTGGTACAACCGTTATTCATCAGCCATTCGTATTTTTCATAATCTGAATTAAAGATTGGTCTGTTCATCTGCTGTTCACGAGGTGTTTTCTTGCGTTCACGTTTCGGCTTTTCTTCAGGAATTGGAGCAATTTCAACAACGGGCTCTTGTTCAATTTCTAAAACCTCAGCATCCTCTGTCGGATAATATTTCAAAAACTCCTTTTTAGCCTTATTAAACTGCCGTTTTTGTTTTTGAATCTTATGTTTAAATTCTTCCATATCACGAACTGTTCCGAGATGATTTGCCATCGGGTGAACTTTTTCTACCTGACGAGCTACGCATAAAAATTCACCTTTTATTGAATAAACGTGAATTTTAGATAAATCAAATAAACTGTAACGGATAAAAACGGACTCTCTTAAATCGAGTAAAATATCGCTTCTGTAATGCAAACCTAAGAATGTTATTCCATGTTTATTAATCGTTCTTGTTTCTGTTTTCATCATCAGATCGTTCAAGATATTTTTATCAATATCCT
>CAYUQM010000024.1:0-26347 GCA_964446855.1 uncultured Muribaculaceae bacterium | reverse complement strand
AGGAACACGTTGCTATTCCAACGGCAATTGCAGCTGCCACAGTAAGTTTTTTAATGGTCATTTTTACCTCCTTGTGTTGTGGCGGGTTTTTACGAGAAACACCCGAAAAAAGTTTAAAAAACAAACTTATACCTGATTATGTACTTCATCTTGCTTTATAAACATTACCGCAAGGGGTTATTCAGTAGGGCTATTTAAGATTTCTATACAAAAAAAGGACGATTTAATAATCGTCCTTTTAGTATTTATTGTTTATTTTAATTATACCTTACACTTTTTTCTGTAATTTTCATATATTAAAAGAATTGTACAAATTACAACGCATATTACAGTCGATATCATCCAGAACCCGATTGCGCCGTTCCAGCCGAACTTGTCGACTACATAGCCTGTTCCGCCTGATGATAATGCTGCGCCGATATAACCGAACACCCCTGTAAATCCGATTGAGGCAGAGGCAACTTTTTTTGAACTGCTTTCTACTGCGCAAAGTCCGCCGATTAACATTTGAGGACCTGCTGTGAACACCCCGATCATTGCTGCGTAAACGTAGTCAAGAATTTCAAATATTGGTTTTCCCGTCGGATTTGTTGCAAATAAGTATAAGCTCAAGATTAATAATAATAGGAAAATAATATTAATCGGAGTTCTGTTGCCTTTAAATAATTTATCGGAAACAACCCCAGCCATAATTGCACCGGCAGAACCCACAAGAGCTAATGTACTTAATTTTGCACTGGCAATGGTAAGCGCATTGCCTTTTACCTCAACAAGATATTTTACCAGCCAGTCTTCTGTACCAAATCTAATGATATAAACGAAAACATAAGCTATTGCTAGCATCCATATAACAGGATTGCAAAGAATGTTCTCTTTGAATACCTGAAAATATGAACGATTATCCTCTTCGTTTTCTTCTTCACATTTTTCGGAAACAGCTTCGTTATTATATTTTTCAATATCCGGTAAACCTATGGTTTGCGGTTTATCCCGTAATCTTTCGAATAACCATAAACCTGTTATTATACAGATAATAGCCGGAATATAAAATGCTGCCATCCAGCCTAATTTTTCAATAGCAAAACCTGACAATGCAACAGCGGCAAAAACACCAATCTGATGAGAGGTTGACCATAATGACCATTTTGTCCCTCTTTCTGAGTTTGAGAACCAGTAAGATAAGCTTTTGGCAACCGGTGGGAAGCCACAAGATTGGAACCAACCGTTAGCACCCCAAAAGAATGCCATCACCCATAATAAAATTGTTGCGGAAGGAAGCCCGAAGAAACTTACATGACCCGGTGTTATAAATACTGCGCTTAAAACAAAAAATATGTTACATACTGCAGATAAAATTAACGCAGTCGGTAAGAATGTTCTGACATTTGCTTTGTCGGCAATAACGCCGTTTATAAATTTACCAATACCGTATGTTATATATAGGGTTGAGCCCAAAAGCCCCAATTCCGTATTGCTGAGGTGAAGAGCTTCTCCCATTGAAGGTAATGCTACAGCAATGTTTTTACGGCAAAGGTGAAAAACTACGTATGCAATAAAGCTTGCATAAAAAATTCTCCAGCGAAAATGTGAATATGTCTTTTTAATTTCCGCTTCATCTTTAATAGGTTCCGCTGCAGGCGGTTCTTTGAAAAATTCAATAAATTTATTTGTCATCTTTTACTTTCCTGCCTTAATAATTTGAATATTGCGAGTTTCTGATAATTCTTGACGGGCATCTTTGATGATTTCTTTCTTTTCTTCATCAAGTCTGCATCCGCAAACAAGTCTGTCTACAAATCCTGTATTTAATTTAACGGCCTTATCAAAGGCTCCGACTTCTTCAAGCACGTCTTTTATTTGATGAATATCATAGCCAAATGTTTGTTTAGAGTTATAAACAAGCGTTTCACCGCTTTGAGAAACGATAGGTTCTCCGCCTTGTTCAAAGTATAGCTTAAATACAGATTTTAAATCCTGTAGTTCGGATTGAAGAGTAGTAACTGTTTGTTGAATTCTTAAATACCTTTCAAACAGGTATTCAATATTGTCGAGCTGCTTGCATTCCCAGTCATATTTTTGTAAATATAATTTTTTTAATTTCGGGTAAGCAAGAGCCAAGCCCATAGTGTCCGCCATAGCTCTGTGGTGATTTGTCAGCGGAACATCAAATTTCTTAGTTAAAGCTTCAAGCCCATGTGAATCCAAATCAGGATAGATTTCTTTAAACATCTGCTGAGAATCAATTCTCGGGTTATTTATTTCTTTACCGAAAACTCTTTTGCTTGCTTCGTTAATAAAGGTATGGTCAAAAATTGCGTTGTGGGCTACTATCGGGTAATCTCCGATGAATTCCATAATCTTCGGCATAGCTTCTTCTTCAGTAGGAGCATCAGCAACCATCTCGGGTGTAATACCGTGGATTGCCATACTGGATTTTCTTATATGCTGTTTAGGGTTTATAAGAGTTTGAAATTCATCTTTAATTTTACCGTTTTCAAGTCTTACTGCGGCAAATTCAACCATTCTCTCCTTAGTGTAATCAAGCCCTGTAGTTTCAGTATCCAGAACTATTTCAATTATTTTTTTTCTAGCCATTTTCTTATCCTATCGTCTCCTAATCAGATAATAGCACAAAAAATTTTTCTGTGGTAGAATACTCTCAGTAAATTTAACATAGGAGTGTAAATTATGTCTAATGCGATTGATATCAGTGATTCTACTTTTGAAAGCGAAGTTCTAAGCTGCGACAAACCTGTTGTTGTTGATTTTTGGGCAACTTGGTGTGGTCCTTGCAGAAAACTCGGACCTGTTCTGGATGAAGTTGCAAACGAATTTGGAGATAAAGTTAAATTTGTAAAAGTTAATACCGATGAAAACCTTAAAACAGCAAAGGATTATGCTATAAGCGGACTTCCTAGCCTTCTTGTTTTTAAAAACGGTAAAGCTGTCGAGAGATTAGTCGGATTAATGCCAAAATCTTCTATAATTTCAAATATCGAAAAACACATTTAAGTAATTTTTCGGGCAATGTTTATTTTATGCCCGAAGTATACTTCAAATATGCAATAAGCCTCTTTAAAGGGGGCTTATTTTTTTGTTACATTTTGTTTACAAAGTTCGGATTATATTAAAGCTTTTATCTGTTTATGCCGTCAAAATTTTTAATTAAAAGGAAAATGAAAGGCATATTATGGGTATTGAATCTATCACAAAAAGATTAGAAGAAATTTCTAAATATCCTTATAGTTTGTATCATTATGATGAAACTACCGGTGAATATGTTAAAAATGATCCTAATGCAGTAACAGTTGAAGATCGTATAAATTCGATTGTAGAAACTTTAAAACAAGATGATAAATATAAAAACTTTTCAGAAAATGAGTTGATAGCTCTTGCCAGAAATCAGATTATTAACGGGTATATGGCAAGTATAAACAGCCAAAGAGAAGTTTATCTTACTTCAACCGGCAAGCCAATGGACCCTACTTGGGGACAATTTACCTATGATGAAATTTTAGGTATGGCTAATAACGGGGTTTTTGTTCCGCAAGAATTTTTGGATTGGGCAAATGCTATGGCTGCTTCAGATACTACATCTTATGAATTAGAAACTGATGCTTCTTCTGATTCAAATGTTGTTGCGAATTTGGAAGTTAATACAGATGATAAAAATGATTTAGGTAAACAGAAAAAGTTACAAAAATATTCTTCTAAAGCGGAAAAGCAAGAAGAATTATTGCTTGAGAAGACCAACGAATTACAACAGCAGGAAAAAGATATTAGTGCAGTGCAAGAAGATTTGGAAAACAAACAAAAAGTAACTTTAGATAAAATTAATAAAATTTCCAAAGAATTCAACTCATTAAGTACCAGAGCACAAAACGGAGAGACGCTTACTGATAGCGAAATTCGCAGATATAATGAATTGGGTTTGGTATTAAATGCTCAAGGGCAAGAACTTGTTACTCGGTCCAAGAATGTTGAAGGCGATTTGCAACAATTGGTATCTGAACTTAACGGACTTGATAATTTAATTAAAGTAAACAAAGATATTAGCGGTACATTAGAATCAATGAGTTTAAATTTTGCGGGTAATGAAGGCGGTAAGCGTCATTCTTATTTACCTTCAATGTCAGGGTTGAATACTTTTGGAGCAATGGAGTCATTTGCTTATGCTGCCCGTGGTCAGCAAATTGCATCATCTGCAGGGATGATTGGTGTTAAATTAAATTTTGATTCAGATGATTTACAATTTAAGTTGAATGCTAATGCTGCAATTGCAGAAGTTACATTAAACAAGGTTCAGGATTTAAAACGTATCGGTGAAACAATTAATCCAGACGAAACTCAAGTAAATGAAACCTCTGAACCTCAAGAAGAAGTTGTTGAAAATGTTGAAAATATTGAAAATATTGAAGAAACAGAAATTCCGGAAGATGTAACAACTGCCGAAGCTCCGGAATCTCCGGAGGGAGCTGAAGGTGCAACTCCTATAACTAATGAAGAACAACCAGTTCCGCAGATTGAAGATAATGCACAGCCGCAATTACTTCCTAATAAGGAAAATCAAACTTCTGCCACAGTTGAAGGAGTTACACCTGTTACAAGAGAGGCCAATTCTTCAGGTGTTATAGTTGAGACCGAAGAACCGGTTGAAGAAACTAAGAATACTGAAGCTGTTCAAGAGAGCGAAGGCGTTGAAGGAACTGAAGAGGTTGAAGATGTTGAAGATGTAACAGAAGCTGCTGATGCTGAAGCTGTTGATAGTGCTGAAGAAACTATTGAAGAAGAAGATCCGCTTGAAGTTGCAGCAAAAGAATATCTTGAAGGCTGTAAAACTAAAAATTCTGAAATGCAGATTGCAAAAGAAAATGTAAAAGCTCTCAGAGCTGAAGTTCAAAACATCAAAAAATCAAGATTTAATGATCTTGTGAAATCTGCAGCACAATTTAAAAATGCATTCAAACAATATTCAAATTTACTTGATAAAGTTAAAAAAGGTAAAAAATTCTCTGCCGCAGATCAAGCAGAATTTTTAAGATTAAATTCTATTTTGGATTCAGATAACGGTTCAATTGCTGTGGATATGCAGTCCAAAATTGCTACTTTGGATGAATACACTGATGCTGTTGAAACCGTAAAAACTGCTGGCGAAGAAAATCTTGAATATGGTGAATCTGCTATTCAAGCAGGAAAAGATTACGCGAAACAAGAGTTAGGTGACAGAAGTCACTTACTTGCTTTTTTTGCTAATTCTAAAAATGGATATGATTTGCTTTATGGTAAATCAGGAGAATCTCTTGGTAGAGATTTAATTGATAGTGGAGAGGCTCTTGTTAAACAAGCTGCAACTTCAAAATTTGTTCTAATGGCAAATAAATCTATGACAGGTTTTGCTGCAGATTATTCTGCTAAGTTAGGCGATATCCTTGAAGCCAATAATTCAAAAGTTTCTCCTTTAACTCAGGAGTTTAACAGTATTTTAGCTGCTCAAGGAAAAGGTGGAAAAAATTCTGCCTCAGAAAACGGCTTAAATGATGAAGATGGTTCACGTAATCAAAATAATAACGGACAAAATACAAGAGCTTCTAAATCTTCGACTTCCAATAAAGAAAAAGCTACCGCTGATGATGTCAATAATGTAGAAAATAAAGGTAAAAAAGCTGATGATCAAGCAAAAGAGGCTAAAAAAGCTGATAAACAGGCTGTAAGAGATAAAAAGCAATGTGATAGAGAAATTAAGATACAGCAAGTTAAGATGAAAAATAATGCTAATCAGATTCGAATGATGAATAAAGAAAACGAACTTGCAAATGCTCAAATTTCAAACCTAAATATGCAGGCTGAGAATGAACTTGCAGAGGCTATGACAATGATAGCTGAACGCAAATCTTCACAAAACGAACAGGCTCAACCTAATGAAGTTCCTGTTGCTAAAGGTATGGATGCTGTCGCAAAAAGTAACAATTCAACACAAACTTCCGGAACTGATTCCGGTTCTAATCTTTCAACTGAATTGGCAGGTAAGGTTGAAATGTTGGGGGCAATTTCTCAACAGTCCCAAAAACTTGGTTTGAGAGTTACTGCTAACGGCGAAGCTATAAGTGTTATAGAAAAGAGAAGTGTTAAGTCTGATAAAAGAATTGCTGCGGCTTCAAAGGCAAAATATGAAATCGAGGTTCAAAGACAAAAAGAAAAAGAACAAGAAATTAAAGATAATCAGAAATTAACCAAAACTGTTTCTGATATCGGAAAAGTCTTTACCGCTACAAAACTTGCCGGTATGGGCTTGATGTTAATGCCTTGGAGTGCACCTGCAGGTTTAATCATGTTCAATATCGGTAAATACGGTGAAATTGCAACTTACGTAACAAATGCTGCAATCAATGTTGCTCAAGGTAACCTTTTGGGTGCAGCTATTAATATTGGTGCCGCAGCCCTGAGCTTCTTGAGTGCTCCTCCCGCCAGTGCAGCGGCTAAAGAAGGTGTAACCGAAGCAGCTAAAAAGGGTGCAGAGACTGTTACTGAAACCGTTACTGAAACTGTCACTGAAGGTGTTGTTGAAGGTGTTGTTGAGGGTGCCGGTACAGAAGTTCTAAAAACTGCAGGTGCCGAAGCTGCAAAAGCCGCAGGTACGGAAGCTGCAAAAGCAGCAGGCACGGAAGCTGCAAAAGCCGCAGGTACGGAAGCTGCAAAAGCAGCAGGCACGGAAGCTGCAAAAACCGCAGGTACGGAAGCTGCCAAAACAGCAGGTACAACAGCAGCGAAGACCGCAGGTACAACGGTAGGCGCAGAAACTGTAAAAGAAGTTGGAACTGAAACTACACAGGCAGCTACCCAAAGTATAATAGCTCAAATCCCAGCTCCGGCTCTTGATGTTTCAGTGAATATTTCGAAAGAAGCTATTGGTGCTGTAGCCCAAGAATCTATGAAAAAGGTAACAGCTGAAATGGCTAAGGCAGCTGCAAAAGAACTTGCAAAGGAAAACTTAAAAACAGTTTTGAAAAATGTTGCAATAGAAGCCGCTAAATCCGCATTGCTTCAATATGGTGAAAAGTTACAGCAAAAAGATACCGTGCAAGAAACAAAACGTAAAGCTTTCGTTGGATTTGAACGTCAAAAACGTGATGCTATGAAACGTGGTATAGAAAAAATTAAGAAATCTCATAGAACAAAATAATTAAACCGAAGAAACGCAGGCTACAATTGCGTCAACAATACGTTTTACTTTAACAATTTCGATTTTATTAAAGGTTTTCGGAATGTTGTTTGAGTATGGTATGATTGCTTTTTTGAAACCGGATGCAACAGCTTCGTTCAAACGTCTTTCTATATTATTGACAGGGTGAATTTCTCCGGACAATCCTATTTCTCCGATAATTACCGTCTGCGGATCAACCACAACATCACGGGCGCAGGTTGCAATAGCAAGCGCTACTCCTAAATCCGCACTCGGTTCATCAACCTCTATCCCACCCATAACGTTTACGTATACATCTTGTTTTGAAAAATTTAATCCTACACGTTTTTCAAGTACCGCAAGAATTTGATGTAATCGGCTTAAATCAACACCGTTTGTCACCCTTCGAGGGGAAGGGTATGAGGTTGAGCCGACGAGTGCTTGAATTTCTACAAGTAAGGGCCTTGTGCCTTCATTTGTTACGATGATTGCACTCCCAGGAGTTGCGACTTGCGAACGTTCGTTTAAAAATAGTTCGTTAGGGTTTTTAATTTCGTGCAGTCCGTCAGCCTGCATATCAAAAATCCCAACTTCTGAGGTATTTCCGAATCTATTTTTCATTGAACGGAGCATTCTGTAAGATTTGTACTTATCCCCTTCAAAGTAAATTACGGTATCAACCATGTGTTCAAGAACCTTTGGCCCTGCAATATTCCCGTCTTTTGTCACGTGACCGATTACAATCGTTGTAATATTTTTGCTTTTTGCAATGTGCATAAGAATATTAGTACATTCTCTAATCTGCGAAACACTTCCGGCGGAGCTTGCTACATTATTTGAATAAATAGCTTGGATACTGTCTACAATTACAAAATCCGGAGAAATTTCTTCGATTTGGGATTTTATGTTTTCCATATTTGTCTGCGGGTAAATATAGAGGTTTTCGGAATTAATTTCCAGCCTTTCGGCGCGCAGTTTAAGCTGCGATGCACTTTCTTCTGCTGATATATACAAAACTCTTTTGCCGGCATGACAAAGTTCACCGCATGTTTGCAGAGTTATAGTTGATTTTCCGATTCCCGGATCTCCTGCAAGTAAAATCAGTGAACCTTGAACAAATCCGCCGCCAAGTATTCTGTCAAATTCGGAGATGTTTGTACTGACGCGGACTTCTTCTCCGATGTGGATATCTTTAAGCAGGGTAGGTTTTTCGGTGTTAATAAACTCGTTAGCCGCGGCGTTAGGCATTTTTCCGTCGAACTGAACTTCTTCAACAAGAGAGCCCCAGCTTCCGCACTCAGGGCATTTTCCGAGATATCCTGCTGTTTCATACCCGCATTCCTGACATATCCATTTTGATTTTACTTTAGCCATAGGTTAAATATAACAGAACTAAAGTTTGCTGGCAACTATATATTGTACAATATCCTTCTCTTGGTAAGGAGAAGGATATTATACTTTGTTATTTCTGTAATTTTTTTGCGTCTGTAACTCGCATTGCAAAATAAGGTTTATCTTTTTCTTGTAAGAATATTACATAAGTATTGTCAAAATGAAATTTTCTATGTTCTTCCGTATATGGCTCTAATGCCGAAAGCATCATTATCATCCCCGCTTCTGATTTTAATTTGACGCCTTTGTTATCCATTTTGAAATTAACTGTTTCTATGGCTTTACTGATAAAGAAGCGTGTTCCTTTAATTTGTTTATTACAAAGTTCGTTAAAATCTTTTGCTGCTTTAAAGTCCAGAACAGGAACTTTTAACTCGTCATTTTCAGTAAATTTAGGATTAGTTGTTGAGATACGATATTTCTTCATCATATCGGAATACAAAACATTCAGAGTTTTATTATCATTGGTTCTGTATAGATATATTCTGTCCGGACCACCGGTTGCAATTGATACCGCATAATCATTATTATTGTTATAAAAAAGGATATGTACGCATTTTCTCATTTTGTCAGGAGCATCTTCTTTCATGCCGAAATATGCAACTTTGCCTTTACTGCCTTTGAAAGAATCGTTATCCAATTTGTTGAAGGCTTCAGGATATTCAAAATCTTTTTTCAACATTGCATAAAGAGTATATTTTTCAGGTTCTTCAGACCAGTCAAACCCTTCTAAAATATCGCTTTTTTCATTAAACTTTTCTTTTATTCCGCGTTCAATTTCTTTTTTCAATTCCGGAGAAGTCAAACCCCATTTTTTATAATATGCATTTTCTGAAAGATTATCGGCAGTAAATTCTTTTTGGTTTAATTGTTCTGCAATAATTGATTTTTGTCCGACAAATTCTACAGGATTTTTAAGGATTTCATCAATTAAATCATTCCATATAAGTTGAAAGGTTCCGACCCAAATTTGGTTAGCTGCATTTGAACTTGTTGACATTGTCGGTAATATTTCAATGTCTGTTTTTTTCTTCCCAAAGGCTTGTGTAGTCAAGCCTCCCAAAACTAATAAACCTGCAAGTAGAACAATAAGAAATTTTTTCATGGTTAATCCCTTTCTTCAATAAAAATGTTTTTAATATTTTGTACTTTATCATTGTCAAAAACTTTTATCAATAACGTTTTCTCTTTTGAAGTTTCACCTTTTAATATTTCTATTGAAGTTTTCGGTATCTTAAATTGTTTGGATAGAAATTCCACAAGCGCTTTATTGGCTTTGCCTTCAATAGGTTGGGCGGTTAGTTTTACTTTTACTCCTGTTTCGTCTTTGATAATATTGTTTTTACTTGCATTTGGAGATATTTTTACTTGTAATAAAAGTCCGTCTTTTGTTTCTTTTAACATTGTTAGTAATCCTTATGTATGAATTTTTTTGATTTTGCTTGAAAATCACATGTGAAATTATTATTATAATTATATCATGTCTGAAAAACCGCTTTTTGAAGAAATAAAACAAACCCTTATTGCACAGCATCGTGAAGAGGAAGATATAAATAAAATTGAGGAAGCTTTTGAATTTGCAAAGCGTCTGCATGAAGGTCAATATAGGATTTCTGAGGAACCATATATTATCCATCCGGTTGAAGTTGCAAAAATTCTGGTTAACTTAAAAGCTGACTCGCACACTCTTATAGCAGCATTTTTGCATGATATTCTTGAGGATACGGATACTAAACCGGAAGAGATTGAAGAACGTTTTGGGAAAGATGTACTGACGCTTGTTCAAGGGGTTACAAAACTCGGGAAGCTGCAATTTAAGTCTAATGAAGAGCGGCAAGCAGAAAATTTCAGACGATTGTTTATTGCGATGGCAAACGACATTCGTATTATTTTTCTAAAGCTTGCTGATAGATTGCATAATATGCGTACTCTTAACTTTATGGCTGCGCAAAAACAGCAGAAAATTGCCCGCGAAACCCTTGATATTTTTGCACCGCTTGCAAACCGCTTAGGGATTGGGAGAATTAAAGCCGAACTGGAAGATTTATCCTTGAGATACCTGGAGCCTGATAAGTATTTTGAAATTGCGCAGCTTGTTTCGCAAACAAAAGCAGAGCGCGAAATGACAGTTCAAATGCTTATCGATCAGATTACAAAAGATGTTGCGAAAAACGGTATAAATGCACAGATTACGGGGCGTGCAAAGCATTATTACAGTATTTATGCAAAAATGAAACGCTTAAATATTGCATTCCATGATTTATACGATATTACTGCTGTTCGCGTAATTGTTGATAACGAAAAAGAATGTTATGAAGTTCTTGGGCTTATCCACTCGCAATTTAAGCCTATCCCGGGGCGTTTTAAGGATTATATCGCAATGCCTAAGGGCAATATGTACCAGTCCTTGCATACTTCCGTTATTGGTCCGCGTTCAAAACCGCTTGAGGTTCAAATTCGTACCTGGGAAATGCACGAGGTCGCAGAATACGGTGTTGCTGCGCACTGGAGATATAAAGAAAAAGGCTCTCAGAAAGCAAACAATCCTGCGGATATGCAGTTCTCATGGATGAGAAAAATGGTTGAATATGATAAAGATATGACATCAGCAGAAGATTATGTTAATTCTGTAAAGTTAGATATCTTTTCTGATCAGGTGTTTGCTTTTACTCCGAACGGAGATGTATTAGATTTGCCTGCAAATGCAACTCCTGTTGACTTTGCATATCGTATTCACTCGGATGTAGGACATAAAACTGTCGGTGCACTTGTTAACGGTCGTATCGCACAGCTTGATACAAAATTAAATAACGGTGATATTGTTGAAATTTTAACTTCAAAAACCCCTGCCCCAAGGTTGGATTGGCTTAACTTTGTTGTAACAAAGCAGGCTTCTTCAAAGATTAAGCAGTGGTTTAAAAAGAATAACAGGGAAAGTCATATTGAAGTTGGTCGCTCAAATCTGGAACATGAGCTCACAAAAGCCGTGTTTGATGAGTATATGAAACAAGGTGAGTTTGACAAAGTTGCGAAACAAATGAATTATCAGGGATCAGAGGATCTGTTTGCAGCTTTAGGGTATGGTGAAACTACTGTTAATAAGATTTTAAATAAACTTAAAAAGCCGCAGCCGAGAAATACAGAAAATTCTTTCCATTCTTCTAATCGTAAAAAATCAGAAAAGGATATTGTTGGTTTGGAAGGTTTGTTATACTCATTTGCAAAGTGTTGTTCTCCAATTCCGGGGGAACCTATTGTCGGAGTTGTCACACGTTCTAAAGGAGTGACGGTTCACCGAATTGACTGCAAAACTCTGGAGAATATTCAGCCTGAAAGGTTGATGGATATTCATTGGGCAGGCAATAATACAAACAAAACTTATACAACTACAATCCGAGTAGAAACAGGCGAGAAAATGGGGCTTCTTAAAGATATTATCGCTGCTGTTTCCGATAACAATACAAATATCACTTACGCAAACGTTAAATCTAAAAACAATAAGCTTGCGATTGTTGAACTCGGAATTGAGCTTGATAACGTTGATACTTTGAAAAAGGTTATTAACTGTATTCAGGCTATCCCTGATGTGTTTAGCGTTAAGCGTATTCAGACATCTTATGCTGCAGGCGGATCTCAAAACAATTCCAGAAATGGTAAGCAAAATAAAAAAAACCCTAAGAAAAAAACTCAGTAAATATTCCTCGTATGTGTAATCTGTAATGTTTAAATATTAATATTTCGGGTAATTTAACGGTATAATTAATTTTCTATAATGACCATGTCTACGGTTAAGAAAGGATGTGTAATTATGGAAAATGAAAAAGAGACACTAAAGGAGAAGGCTAAGCACGCCGCTGAAAAAGTTAAAGAAAAAGCCCAAGATATTAAAGAAGATGTCAAAGAAGGTGCAGAAAAGGTTAAAGCTAAAGCGCATGATATGAAAGAAGACATCAAGAAAAAAGCTGAAAAAGTTCATGATGACATTGAACTTAAAAGAGAAGAAATTAAAGAAAAAATTCAGAAAAAGAAAACTGCGTAGCGGATTTCCTTACGGACGGAGCTTAAGCGAGTCCGGCTGGCGTAACAGCGAGGACGACTAAGTCCGTAAGGACAAAAGTCCGAGTCTGTGTAGCGTGGAGGAAATTCAAGACTACAATTTTTTTCTCATATGAGGAAAAACCCGACGGAATAAATCATTTCCGTCGGGTTTATACTGTTTATTGGTCACTTTCGTGGTGATCGTTATCTTTCATTAGTTTTGCAAAGTCTGAAGGCTTGATACTTTGTATAAACTTCTTGAATTCTTGCGACTCTTCTTCGTCTTTTGCGGTGTCAGTTGAAACAGAACCGTTTGAGATTACATTTGCGGTAACAAATATAGGGGCATCAACTCTAATCGCAATCGCAATTGCATCAGAAGGGCGTGAGTCAATTTCTACAATATCACCCTTATCACTTGTCAAAAATAGTGTTGCGTAATATGTATCTTTTTCAACATTATTTATTTCTATTTTTTCAAGTTTATAACCGGTTTTTTCTATAACATTAATAATTAAATCATGAGTCATTGGACGCGCTACTGACAAATTTTCTATTTTTCTGATAATTGCACTGGCTTCTGCAGAACCAATCCAGATAGGAAGGGCTTTCCTATTATCTTTATCATGTAATACGACAATAGGTGAGCCTGTTCTTGTGTCAAGCGCTATACCCATAACTTTCATTTCTATCATATTATTTTACCTTTCAAATTACTTCTATTGTGATTGTATCGCACTAGGGGCAAAGACTTTCCCAATCCGGCTCTACATCTTCTTCCCCCGGTTCTTTTATCCCTTCTCCGCTTTCAAGCATTACGGTAAGTGTTAATTTTAACTGAATTTTATAATTTTTTCTCGCTTTTTCTATTGTTTTTGCGCAGAAGCAGAAGCTGGGAATTTCTTCTATCATAATATAATGATAGGGTTTGCCTTCAAAATCAAGGTCTTCTCCTTCTATTAAAGTCCAGTTAAGGTTAAGATAGTAGTCTAAGTCCTTTGTCATAATTGTATTTACTCGCCGATTGAATTCTCACTTAACGGTTGTGTAATCATTATTCCGTCCCCTCCGATAACATCGGCTTGCTTGCCGTCCAGATAAAGGTAAACTGGTTTATCTGCATTACGGGTGACGGTTTTTATGAGTTGGAAAAGTCTTTTATAAACGCTATCTGTTCCACCTCCGTATGCAAAACCTGAAGATAAATCTATAATTATTCTATCTCCTTTATCAATGATTTTGTTAATAGATGTTCCGCTTGGAACTTCAGAGTATATTCCGTTAGTCTTTTCTTTTTGTACTGGTCCCATCATTAAAGATGTAAGTGCAAATTTTAGTTTTGAACCGTCAATGTCCTTATCGTATTCACGTTTAACGATTTTGTAAACTTCTTCACCGCCTTCGTTTTTTCCAATGAATACAATAGGAACATATTCTTTTGGTTTTTCAACTTCTGTAGGTGGGTTCTCTTCAGGGGTTTCTCCCGGAAGTTCAACGACGGCTCCTGGTTCTTCTTGTGGTTGCTCAAATGCCGGCATAAGAAATTTACATCCTACAATTACTGAAATTATAAGAACTATGGCGCTAATTAATATTATATGTAATTTTTCTTTTTTTTCTGCCCGCATGTGTTAAACTCCATTATTGCTCGGTTATTACATCTTTATCAACTGTAATAAGTCCGCTTACATTAATTTTTGAATCTTTAATTGTTATTTCTTTTACTTGCATAGTTGCATCTTTATTTTTCATCAATTTAAGTGAAAAATCAAGAGGATTAAGAAAATTTATCAATTTTGAAAGTTTGTTTACATCAACTTTGAAATATTCGGTTATTAACTCCGCTTCATTTACAACAATTTCTCCGTTGCGCACTTTGAAATTAGTTTCAACCGCTAAGTCTTGTTTTACTTTTATGAGTGGGATGACAACTTTCATAACATATATAAGTCTGTTATCCATAATTTTTACGGAAGAAGATGATATGTTGAATAGTTTTGAAGAGTTCCCGATACTGTTAACTTTTCTGATAAGCTGGTTATATGTTGCACCCTGCATTGTTTTATTTAAGTCATCTTCTGTAAACCGGATTGTATATACCATACCGAAATTTTCTTTGAAAGTGGTAGTTTTTTCTTTGTTATTTATTTCAATGTAATTGTAATCGCATAGTGTTTTAAATTTCATATATGAGGCGTAAATTTCATCTGTTTTGGTGTTTTCGCCTATGATTTCAAGGGACTTAAATTCTCCTCTTTTCAGAGCGCTAAGGTTATAGGATTGTAGATTGACTTTGAAATTACCTGAGGCATCTTTCAAAATTTCCTTTTTTATAATAGTATTAGCAATTTTTTCAGCAAAAAAATTAGTTCCGACAAGGTTACTTACAGAAATTCCTTTTGAGGCATAAGGGTTTCCCGGACAGCTGAGGTTACAGGTTGCCCCAAAAGAGCTTCCGCTACTTATAATTATTGCTCCAATTAATACTAACAATTTTTTCATACTACACAAATACCTTTTTTATTTTTACGTTCTCTCCGTCATAGATTCCAACGGCATCTACATTATTATTATAAACCAAAATTAAAAAATCACCACTTTTAATTTCATTTGCTTGTGTTTTTATTGACATCCCGTGTATGATTTTTTCGTGCATAACATCATCAACATTTATTGTTGGAATAGATAATGCATTTAGCGGAGATTGGATTTTGTCAGTGAGGTCTTCTTCTAATTTTACAGACTCTTCTACTCGAAATTTTCCAGCTTGGGTTCTGACAAGTTTTATTAAGTGCCCGAAACAACCAAGTTGTTTCCCGAGGTCATTGGCTATCGAACGGATGTATGTCCCCTTTGAACATTTTATTAATATTTCTGCGGTTTGACTTTTTTCATTAAAGTTTTGCAGCTCAATTTTAAAAATAGTAACGGTTCTCGGTTCAATTTTAACGTCTTCTCCTGCTCGTGCGTATTCATAAAGTTTTTTCCCGTTAACCTTGATTGCAGAATAGATTGGAGGTAGTTGGGAAATTTCTCCCCTAAAATTAGTTAAACCTTCTTTAACCTCTTCTGCCGTAATTTTTTTAGAGCAAGAATGTGTCACATTCCCTTCGATATCGTATGTATCTGTAGCTTTACCAAATTGTACGGTTGCCAGATACTCTTTATCATCATCAAAATATTCTATAAGTCTTGTTGCTTTTCCTATGCAAACAGGCAGGACTCCTTCCGCGAACGGGTCTAATGTGCCGGTGTGTCCTACCTGTTTGATTTTAAAAGTTTTTCTTATGATACTTACAACATCATGAGATGTCATGCCTTTTGGTTTGTAGATATTTAAAATCCCAAACATAACCTATTAGATTTCTCCTCTGGAAATTTTGTTTATAATTTCATTTACCCTTGAACCTTTTTCTAATGAATCTGTATAAACAAATTTAAGTTCAGGTGTTAGGCGTAATCTTATGCGTTTGCCGACTTCGTATCTTATTTTCGGAGTGCTTTTTTCAATTATGTCTTTTGTTTTTTCTATCTGTTCCTCTGACCCAAGAACACTATATATTACCTTCGCAAAAGAGTTATCATGAGAAACTTCAATGTCTAAAATGGAAACGACGCCAAGCAGTCCTCTGATTTCTTTTCTCAATATTTCTGAGATGTCACGCATTAATTCTTTTCTAACTCTTTCATTTCTTAAAGTCATAGTTATATCTCCTTGTTAAAATGATTATAACATAAAATTTATGAAATATAATTGTACTTACTAATGATTAATTTTTAGAATTTTACAAATCTTTTTTATTAGAGATGCGATATCTGAAGGTAATTCCATAAAGATATCCATGGGATTGGCTCTTCTGACGTGATAGCCGATAAATTCATCTGCTATTATATCTTTTCCGTTTTTTTCTTTGATTATAGTTGTTTTAACCGGCATTTTTGCCTGAAACGAAACATTTGTTCGCTTGTTGGGGTAATATGTGTTTATGTTCATTTTGATTATTTTTTATTATAGTGATTTGCGTTCAACTTCTTCTGTTGTAGAGACTTCAATTATATCGCCAACTTCAATATCATTCCATTTTGCAAATGAGATACCGCACTCAAATCCTTGAGCAACTTCCTTAACGTCATCTTTAAATCTCTTAAGTTGGTCAATAGCACCGGTAAAGATTTTTTCGCCGTTTCTTACAAGAACAGCGTTCTTAGAACGAACAATCTTACCTTCCGTAACGTAGCAACCGGCAATTTTGGTTGTCTTACCAATAGTAAATACTTGTCGAACTTCAGCTTTACCAAGCTCAACTTCCTTGACTTCCGGTTCAAGGAGAGAAAGCATCGTTTTTTCAATGTCTTCAAGAATTTGATAAATAATATCATATTTTTTAATTGAGACACCTTCTCTTTCGGCTGCAACTAAAGCATTTGAATCTTCTTTTACGGTGAAGCCGAGGATTAATGCTCCGGATGCTGATGCAAGCATTACGTCTGCTTCTGAAATATCTCCGACTCCAACGTGAATAATTTTTGTTGTGATTTCTTTTGATTCTACTTGCGCAATAGCTTGAGCAACGGCTTCTGCAGAACCATGAGTATTTGCCTTGATAATCAAGTTCAGTTGCGGAATATCATCATCACCTGCGGCAGATTCTCTTCTAATGTGTGCAGGCAGCATAGCTTCTAAGCGTTTGTCACGTTCTTTTTCTTTGCGTTTGTCTACGATAGACTTCATTTCTTTCTCATTTTGGACAACTTCAAATCTGTCTCCGGCTTGAGGAACTTCTGTTAAACCTAAGATTTCAACAGGAGTTGAAGGTTCTGCTTTTTGAATTCTTTCTCCGCTGTCTGATAAAAGTGCTCTTACACGTCCGCAAGCGGTACCTACTACTACACAGTTACCTACTCTTAATGTTCCGTTTTGGACAAGCAGTGTTGCAACAGGTCCTTTACCTTTATCTAAGTTAGCTTCGATTACCACACCGGAAGCTTCTGCTTTCGGATTAGCCTTCAGGTCTTGAACATCAGCGACAAGCAACACATACTCAAGGAGTTCATCAATGCCGGTACCCTGAAGTGCTGAAACTTTTACCGTAATAGTTTCTCCACCCCACTCTTCAGGTACAAGTCCGTGTTCGGTTAATTGTTGAAGTATTTTGTCAGGATTTGCGCCCGGTTTATCAATTTTGTTAACGGCAACGATAATCGGTACGTCTGCGGCTTTTGCGTGGTTAATAGCTTCAATTGTTTGAGGCATAATACCGTCATCAGCAGCAACAACAAGGATTGCGATATCGGTTGCTTTAGCTCCGCGTGCTCTCATTTCAGTAAAAGCTTCGTGACCCGGAGTATCCACAAACACGATTTTCTTTTCTTGGCTGTTATCTAAATAAACCGTGTAAGCACCAATTGACTGAGTGATGCCGCCAACTTCCGTTGCAACAATTTTATGTTTTGAAGCTCTGATACTATCAAGCAGTGTTGTTTTACCATGGTCAACGTGACCCATGATGCTTACAACCGGAGCTCGTTTTTTGAGGAGTTTTTTGTCAACTTCGCTTAACGCTTTCTTTTCTTCCTCTTTTTCCATTTCTTCTTCGATGAATGCCTCTAAATCTTCTTCAAGAACTTCAAGCTCATATTCGGCACAAATCTTTTTAATTACATCAACGTCAATAAGTTGGTTAACTGTGGCCATTACGCCGTTCATCATCAAAAATTTAACAATTTCGGCAGGGGTATGTTGAATTTTTTCGGAAAGTTCGCTGATGGTCATTGCGTGAGTTACAACAATTGATGTAACTTCTTTAACTTCTTCATCTTTATGAGAACGTTTTTTATGCTTTTGAGCTGCAGCTTTTTCCAGTGAAATTCTTTCTTGTTCTTCTTTTTTGTTAAATTCTTTATCTTTTTTCTTCGAATTATCCGGACGTTTCTTTGCCGGTCCTTTTGTTTCGTAAATTTCTTGAGAAATTATATGTCTTTGGATAGGTTTCTTTGCAACATCGGGTCTTTCAGGACGGTTCGGTCTTTCGTTTTTGTTAGACTCAGGTTTGTCCCCTTTAATAAAAGGTTTTCTGACTCTGTCTCCTTGTTTTGCAGGGAATTTCTTATCATCCCTGTTTTGGGTTATTTCAGGTCTTTGTCTCACGATATTTGAATCGGAAACCTGTTTTGGTGCGCGACGAACAATTTCCAAGCGGTTTTTGGGTTTAACTATTTCTACTTTTGGTTTTTCTAATTCAGGCTTTGAAACTGTTTCTTCTTTTTTTTCTTCTACAGAAGTTTCTATTTTTTCAACTTCTTTAGATTTTTTCACGATAAAAGCTTTTGGCTTTTGCGGTTTTTCAGTTTTTTCGCCATTAGCAATAAATTCCTTGATTTTTTTTACTTGCTCAGGAGTTAGTGTACTAGAGTGAGTTTTGCCTGTAATAGCAATTTTTTCCAACTTAGCAATCAAGTCTTTGTTGGATAAATTTAATTCTTTTGCTAATTCATTTATTCTTGTTGTTTCATAACTCATCTATTATTTTCCCTTTCAACTCCTCTGAAATCGGAGCTTTTAAAATTTTTTGCAATTTATTTTTTTTGAACGCATTCTCAATACAAGATGTATTATAGCAAAGATATGCAGATCTGCCAAATGTATTTGAATCTCCGTTAATGACAAGGTTATTGGCTGAATGTTCTTTGGTGATTTTTATCAATTCATCACGATTTTTGAGTTCTCCGCAGCCAACACACTTTCTTTCTGTCATAAACCGCCCCTTTAAGCTTCAATCTCGGCAAGTTTTTCGAGCTTAAGCTTTTGGTCATATTCCATCAAAAGTTTTATCAACTCATCAAGCTCCCCGTCAATTACAGTCCAAACATTAAGGTTATGATTTAACCTGTGGTCTGTCAATCTTCCTTGCGGGAAGTTGTATGTTCTAATCCTTTCGCTTCGGTCACCTGAGCCGACTTGTGAACGGCGTAAGTCTGTTATTTCCTGCATTTGTTTTTGTACTTCCATATCATAAAGCTTTGCTTTTAAGATTTGGAGTGCACGTTCTTTGTTTTGAAGCTGTGAGCGTTCTTCCGTGCAGAAAATCATAATTCCTGTCGGTTTGTGGAATACGCGGGCTGCTGTTTCAACTTTGTTAACGTTTTGACCGCCTGCACCACCTGAACGAGCTGTAGAAATTTCAACATCATTCATATTGAGTTCAACTTCCACGTCATCAACTTCAGGCATAACAGCAACGGTTGCGGTTGAGGTGTGAACTCTGCCTTGGGATTCTGTTGCAGGAACTCTTTGTACGCGATGGACTCCTGATTCGTACTTCAATTGAGAATAAACAGCATCCCCTTTAATTGAGATTATAGCTTCAGAAACTCCACCCGCTTCACAATCGGTTTTGCTTAAAAGTTGGGTTTGCCAACCTTTTTTGTCCGCATAACGCAGGTACATTCTCATTAAATCGCCTGCAAAGATATTTGCTTCATCGCCGCCTGCGCTGCCACGGATTTCAAGCATAATGTCTTTATCGTCCATTGGGTCGCGCGGAAGCAAAAGAACCTTCATTCTTTCTTCAAAATCAGGGATTTTTGCTTCATTTTCTTCCATTTCAGCCTTCAAAAAGGCTTTCATTTCTTCATCTGATTCAGAATGCAACATCTCTTTAGCATCAGCTATGGCATCTGTTGTTTTTTTCCATTCGTAGTATAGATTAACAGTTTCTTCCATAGACTTGCGTTGTTTTGATAGGTCTCTGAATTTGTTGTAATCTTGTATAACAGCAGGATCAGAGAGCGTCTCGCCAAGTTCAACGTATTTCTTTTCTATTTGTAATATTTTGTCTAACATATCTTTCATACTTTGAGTATAGCAAGAACATTTTATTTTTCAATAAAATATTACAAATAATCTATTTTTTGGCATAAAAACTTTGAAAATACTGAGGGTCGTTACATTTTTTGTAAATTTCATCAACCCTTTGTTGTGATGCGTTACTAAGGGCAATTCTGCAATCTGCTTCCGCAGCACTTGTATTCCCCATATTCAAGTAGATATTTGCTCGTGTTGCATAGGTGTCAGGGTTTGCCTTACTGCCAAGTGCTTTATTGATGTACGCTAGAGCTTTATTATAGTCCTTCTTCATCGTATAAGCTCGTGCAATAGCTGCATTATCATCTAAGTCAGAGTATATTTGTATTGCGTCATCATATCTTTTTGCCAGCATATATTTAAGCCCTACGGCTGACCATCCGAATGCTGATGGTTGATTAGGTGAAGGTTTGTTGTATTTATATGCTCGTTCAAAATATTTAAAAGCTAAAGAAGTTTCTTGCATATTTGATACACGAATCCCAAAATCTCTGCATATTTCAGATTTTAATTCCGAAGATTTTGCGAGTGCTAGTGCTGATTTAGTATAAGAGTTTGCTTGTTTAATATCCGGTTCAATCATTGCGAGGCTTATTAACATCGCCATTCTCATATCAGGCAGGATTGATGTTTGCAAAGCGTTTCTGTATGCTGACAGATTAGTATTGTTTGCATCTCCAAACACCTTAACCCCGCTCAAGCATAGCACCGGAATTCCGCAGCTTACGCCAAACAGAGAAATAATCATCAAAATTGTGACGAAAATTTTGGATGTTTTTTGTTTGTTTTTAAAAAGCAAAATAATACAAACTATAAGTATGATAACTGACACAATTGCAATATTCTGTGATAATTACACTGCGCCTGTGATAGCTGTTTCAATCGGAGATGCAGAGGGTGTAATCATTATTTATCTCCAATCCTTATTGTACCCTTAGTATATTTTAGAATTTTTTTTTACTACAAGTCAATGTTTTTATAAAGTTGTATTATCAGAATTGATTAATTATTGGAAATGTGGTTTAATAATCTAGTCGAAGAGTGAAGAGAGGATTTTAGCAAAGTGTTACATTATTTTTTAAGTTCATATATAGTTACTATTGTGGGTTTGCTTGGTGCATATTTCTGGGGGAATCATGTTCATCCTGGTTCAGGTTTGCAGTGTGTTTTTATTGCATTGGTCTTAGGTGTTTTGGAGGTAAGTTTATCCTTTGATAACGCTGTGGTTAATGCTATGAAATTGGAAAAAATGACGGAAGTATGGCGTCATAGATTTATAACTTGGGGGATCGCAATTGCTGTATTTGGTATGAGATTTTTATTCCCGATATTAGTAGTATCTATATTTGCTAAGCTCAGTATGTTAGAGGTATTTAATATTGCTACATCAGATGTTGATAAGTATGCATATTACCTCCATCAAACGCATGCTCCAATCGTGACTTTTGGCGGAATGTTTCTTATAATGTTGTTCTTAAATTACTTTTTCAATCATGAGAAAGATGTTCACTGGATTAAAATTATAGAAATTCCTCTTTCTCATTTAGACCATTTGAAGGGTATTGAAGTAATTGTTGCTTTGTTTATGCTTTTGATAACTCAGAATGTTGTTCCGTCTGAACAGAAGGTTCCGGTTTTAATTGCAGGAGTTTCGGGTATAATAACTTATTTATTAATAGAAGGGATTGCACATTTTCTGGAAAAACACGAAGAAATGCGTGCTGCGCAGAATGCAGTAAAACCTATGGCTTGTGCAGGTTTGGTTAGCTTTTTGTATTTGGAGTTAATAGACGCTTCTTTTTCATTAGACGGAGTGTTGGGAGCTTTTGCATTAAGTAAGGACATTATTATTATTACTATAGGTTTGTCAATCGGTGCAATGTTTGTTCGTTCATTAACGATTATGCTTGTTGAAAAGAAAACTTTGGCTCAGTTTCTATATTTGGAACATGGTGCACACTGGGCAATTGGTGCGCTTGCAGCTTTAATGCTTGTTTCTACCGTTAAGGAAGTTTCTGAGGTTGTAACAGGGCTTATCGGTTTAGGTTTTATCGTAGCTGCGTTTATTTCTTCAGTTGTGCATAACAAAATGCTGGCTAAATTGAACGAAGGAAACGATAATGCTTAAGCTTCCTTTAATAAGTTTCATAGTTACTTCATACAATTATGAAAAATTCGTTATAAAAACTCTTGAAAGTATAAGAGAACAAACGTATAAGAATATTGAAATAATTGTTGTAGATGACTGTTCTACAGACAAATCAGTTGAAAAAATTGAGGAGTTTATAGCTTTAAATCAGAATATTCGAATAACTCTTATTAAGCATGATGAAAACCAAGGGCAGCTTGCTGCAATGATTACAGGTTTAAAAGTTGCAGCAGGACAATTTGTTTCTTTTATAGATTCAGATGATGTTTTAGTTAAAGAATATGCTGCAGCACATATCCGAGTTCATTTATCAACCAGTGTTGCATTTACATCTTCTCAAATTATTGAAATAGATGAGAATGATGAAATTCATACGGTACGTTCGGTTTCATCTCCTCAGGACGAAAGCATGCCTGAAATTAAAAATTTATATGAGCTGTTGAATGTAGATATAGACAATATCAAATATTTGATTTTGAAAAAGAAACGTTTTGGCGGTTGGTATTGGTCTCCAAATTCTTCTGCAATGTTCAGGAAATCTGCAATAGATATAATATCAAGTTACAAACATACTGAAAAATGGAAGATTTGCCCTGACAAGTTTTTGTTTAATATAGCGAATTTAGTTGGTGGTTCTGTGTTAATACATGCTCCTCTTGTAGGTTACAGAAGACATAGAGATAATGCAGGATGTAGCAATTATGTATCCGGCAATACTCGATATAATTCTGACAAAACTACTTTAACGTATGTGGCTAACAATATAAAAATTCGTCCCGAAACACTTATGTTTCTGCTTGAAAACAGAAATATTTTTAAAGAAAAGTTTGGGTCTCGCGGATTTATAAATTTTTTGCTAAAAGTCGTTTTTTAGTTTGTAAACATTTGTTACATTTATTGAGTTGTTTTTTAAAGTTTTAGCGTTAATTTGTCGTAAATACCTATAATAGGACTTTAGTGCTACTAAGATAAATGAAAGGAACTCAGAGTACAAATGGGATTGGCGGCATCACAAGCAAGATTTTTAGCCATAACTTCTCGTAAAGCAAGTTGTGAATTTCAATCAATGCAGATTGCTCAACAGCAGTTATCTCTTTCTCGTGATATGGAAAAAATCTCTGATGAGTACCAAGAAGCTATTAATAAAACTACTTTAATTTGGGATCCGGATGGTCGGGGTACAAGTATTTATGATTTATCTTATGGTATTATGATGCGTCCGTCAGATTTGAATAATAAAGTACCGTTTATGCTTAGCAGACGTGATGGTAAAATTGCCTTGAACGATTCTTATGCGGCTGCAGCAGCTGCGGCAGGTATTCCTGAAACAGGGTTTAGTGGTACTGCTGCTGAAAAGGCTGAACTTTATACAAAATTTGTATGCGGTTTAAATGCAGGGAATGTTGAAGGTACTAAGTCAAAATATGTTTTAGATGCTGATGGGGTAGCGTATATTCAAGATCCTAACGGTATTGAATATATTACAAATGCAGGACTTGGTGGAGAACTTTATGGAAGAGAGTTTGGTACATATGTAACCATAACTTCCTTAATCTCCTTTGTGGACTCTCTTGTTGATGGAGTTACAAAAGGCAGTTATCCGCTCGGATCTGATATGTATAATTTCGGTAAAGCTCTGATTTGTGATATCAGTGGTTCCTTGAAAAAAGATCCAGCGGCTGTAGAGACTCCTGATGGAGAAAAGCTTCCTGAGTCATTTAATGAGCAAAAGAAGAATACAAAAGTGGGTATTTTCGTTAACGGAAATTATCATAATGGAGCGTTTAGTATTGCTGATTTGCTTAATGAAGATATTACCTTAGGAACAGTTGAATCAGATACTACTAAGTACGCAAAAGTTATGGAATCATTAAGAACTGTTCTGAAAAATAGTTCGCAAGCCGGTTTTGACACCTTGGTCAATAGAAATGTCGAAGACTGGTATGATGGTATGAATGGTAAAGGTGCTTTTGACAGTCTGGATAATACTTCTAAAGCAATGCTAGTATTTGCGGATTCGTTAGCGAAAGGTATGAATAATTTATTAGTTTCAAAACCGCCATCAGACAGTGAAATTAATTCATTCTATTTGGCAATGGATGATGTATTGAACAGAATGGAAGGAATGCCGAAGGCTTCAACAAAAGCTTCAGAATCTAATCTTAAGACCAGCGTTCAGGATGCAGAAAAATATAACAAATGGACATCAAGCAAAAATGCTGCAGCGATAAGTTTGTCAAATTTAACCGAAGCATTTTTGACAACGTATGAAAATTCTTTGAACGGATATTCTTCTCAGTTTATTATCAAAGATAAAGTTAAAGAATCTACTTATATAACTGATGATCCTGGCTTCTTATATCAGATTAATAACGACAATGCAATGCCTGAAGAATATTATAAATCTGAATTCTATAGCTGCATATTCAATACTATTTGCCAAAATGGATGGTATAAAAATGAAAATGTGGATGATAATGATTACTTGACTAATGCTATAAAATCAGGACAGTTGTTTGTAGTTTCTAAAAATAAAGATAACTACTTCTACCAAGAAAGATATATTGCAATAGATGGTGGTCATATTATGGAAAATACAGACTGCGATGCTGTGGCAAGAGCCGAACGTGAATATGTCTCCAAAAAAGCTAAGATTAATACAAAAGAAGAACAGCTCGAGATTGAAACTAAGCAGCTAGATGCTGAAATAGCCGCTCTATCCACAGAGTATGATACGGTTAAGAGCTTGATTAGTAAAAATATAGAAAAAACCTTCACCTTGTTTAATAATTAGTACGATTGATTAGCGTTTTTATTTACAAATATTAAGATTTATTATTATTATTTGTACTTTTCTGCAAAAGGTGCTATAATAAACATGCTATTTATATTTCGGCTAGTGTAAATCTTAACAGGGGGGGAATGAAATCACTTCCTGTTTTTTTTGTACGGTTGTTACAGTTAATGTTTAATGAAAATTATAAAAAGAAACGGAGCTTTTATGCTCCGTTTCTTCTACATCATGTTTTTCTTAATTTTATCTTTTGCTCTGTCAATTTCTTTGATTCTCTTTTCGGTTGCTTTAAGTTGTTTTGAAAGAGCTGCTCGTTCGGATTTGATTTTCGTATATCTTGCATCTACTTCAGCATATTGTGTTCTGTAATTTAGCAGTTCGTTTCTTACTTCAACTTGTGCATTGTCTAATGCAGAAATTGCGCTTTGCATTTTTGTATTACCGATTAAATCTGTTCCGGAGGTATTCTGTTCTGTTGCTGCCACAATTACAGGTGCTGAATTTACTGTTGTGTAGGTGGCATCCTCAAAATTTAATGGAGTAAATGCATTGCCAGCAAAGGCACTACCTCCTATTGTTATAACAATTGCTAGTGCAAATATTAAGTTTTCAAAGTTTTTCATTGTATGGCTCCTTTCATAAATTGTCATGTACTTTATTATAATGTTTTTTTGATAAAACTTCTTCATTCAAAAAAATGATAATCTGGATAACTAGTAATAATAGGCTTTTGCGGGGAATGTTGCAATTTGTAAACAAAAAACAAAAAAGTACTTGTCTTTTAAAATTTATCATGTATGATGTAAGAGTTGCTTGAAAAAGCAGATGCACTTTTAACGAAAAATAAATAGTTAAGAATTTTGAATTTTCTTAAGTCAAACCACTTGACAACGGAGATTTAAGTAATAAGATAGAAGAGTTCGGCAAGGA
>CAYUQM010000023.1:0-31022 GCA_964446855.1 uncultured Muribaculaceae bacterium | reverse complement strand
CGTTTTCAGCTCCCTGACGGAATCCACCACCACCTGAAAAGAGGTCAAATGCTTTAAGTTTACTCATATTGCCCCCAAATCCAGTCATCATAATCACGGATATATTCTCTGGTGTCTTTATCGTCTTTTAAATGTTTAATTAGGCACTCAAGAAAACCTTTGACGCCAGTTTGGTTAGATAAATAAGAATTATGCTCGTTATCTTCTAATATTGAATATTTTTGATAAGCGGGTATTAATGCAATATAAGAATTACCAGAGGAAAAATAAAATCCCTCAATATTTGTAATGAGTTCCATTAGTTTTACAAAATTCTCTGGCTGTTCAAAGTCAAGCTTAAAGTGTGTATATGTTGTTTTCTTCGTATGCGGATTGTGTTTTACTTGAATTCTCTCTAATTCGCAAACCTCACATATCTGTTCTGATAATGTTTTAGCCATCTTTATTTCTCCTGTTTAGCTCTTCTGTATAATGCTGAATAATCAAAGCTATTCGGCTACAGACACCTAATTTATAGCTTATATTCTGCATATAACAGCGCATCGTTGCTGTGGTTAAATTCAGCTTTTTGCCAATTTCAACAAGAGTGCCAGGATTAGTCACAAGCTCGTGATATATTTCCTGTTCTCTTGGAGTTAACTTTATTGCCATCTTACTTTACCTACCCCTCCCAATCCTCTATTACTAGTTGTTTAATCTTAATAAACGGAGTGCTGCTAATTTTAGCAAGCAATTTTTCTGCAGTTTTCCTTAATCCCTCAATATTGCTTCTCGTTGTTTTTGTGTCTTCTGTGTAATAGTTAAGGATTACATCTTTCATTGTGAAACCTTCCAGATACAACATCCGCAATATCTCAGCATGACGGAAATCATCGGAGTTTTCATCAACTCGCTGTATTTGATTGGTTAAATCTTGCTTAATTGGCTGTATTTCTGCTTCAAGCTGCTTTATTTGCTTATTAATCCGCTCAACTCTTAAAATAGATTGTTCTTGTATTGAGAGCTTTTTGCTCCCTGATGTAACCTTGATTTTATTAAAATCATAGGATTTTAACCCACAGCTCTCTAATAATTCAAATTTAAGCCGTTTTAAACTATCAAGATTATGCACCTTATGCAGATATAGTCTTAAATAGGTCTTGTCAACTTTTTCGTATAACATAAAGCTTCTCGCCCCCAATAAATTAAATAATCCCTTTAGCGCAGGCCCAATAGACAAGAGATGGACGGTTCACTGTTCCTGTTTTTTCATAAACACCCTGCAAAGTTACCTTTACGGTTGCAGTTTGTATATTTAATGCTTCGGCGATTTCCTTGTCAGTATAACCTTGTGCAATATATCTAATAAGCTCTTTGTTTCTTTCGGTTAACTTCGTGTTCTTTTTTCTTTTTTTTATGTTTATATTTACCATTTTTTATTACTCCGTTTATATGCCCCGTTAAGACATGTTAAATTTTGAGGATAATAAAATATACCTAAAATGCATTTAACATGTCTTAAAACTCATCTCAGCATGCTAGAATTTAATTTTTTAATAAACTTGTTTGTATATTTTTTGTGTCTTTCCACTGAATGTAATCTTTAAGCTCTGTAATTTTGATTTCAATTCTTGGATTGTCTTTGTCGTGATAGACTCTTGAACCGTCATGGGCAGCAATAATATCTCTGTTATCGTCAATTAATAACCCAGAATGAACCATTGCATCGTCAATTGCATTAAGCAAATTCGCTAAATCAACCCGCCTGCGGGCATCGACATAAAAAAGACATTGGATATTTACCGGATAGTATATTTCTCCACATTGGATTTTAACTCGTCTTAGATATGGGGTTACATCCTTTTCAAACTGTTTGTATTGTTTTGACGGAATCAGTCGGGGAAATCCCCCGACTGTAATTATTTGTCCGCTGTTCTTTTTTGTTATCGGCTTAACAGGGAGTGTAAATTCTATCATCTTTATCCCTCAACCTTTTCACCGTCTATTTTTAAATCTAATTTACCCTGCTTTGTTCTTGTATCGCCGTTCAAATACTTTTGGGCGAGTTCAAGAATGTCATATAATAGCGCTTCATCTTTCCCGGATACAGAAAATGTCTTTTCAGTAAAGCTGTCTTTATAAATCGGAATTGAGTTTATAGGAATATTGGTTAATACATTCTTTTGCGGTTTATACTTAACGGCGTAAGATACCTTTGATATTTTCTCGTTTTCATAATCAAACTTAATTGAGTTCATTGTGATATTTGTCGTATCCTCTTTTAATGCCGGAATAATCTCAACAAAACTTGAAACAGCTTCTTGGAATTTTTTCTCTAATTCTTCTGTTACCTTTTCTTTCCCTGAAAAAGTAATCTCTGAAGAATCCATGTCAGTTGTTTTCTTGTACTCGATTGTAGCTGTTTGGTCGTTTTCGATTTTAATTTTTGTAATTAGTTCCTTCATTTGTTAATCCCTTTCTTCTTTGTCTTTTTATACTCTCTTGTATTTCTTTGATTTTCTTTTTGTCTTCTTCTGTATCAATTAGAATTTCTGTTTTTTCTTCTTTTTGTTTTACCTCCTGTCTTTTGGCCTGCTTTTGCTGTTCTTCTTCAATAATTGCAAGATGATCCCCATTCCTAATCATTGTATTTACGTATGCACGAACACTTGATTTTGCGAGTTTATTCTTTTTGACATAGTTATTAAGAATCTCTCTCTCATCTTTTGTTACATGAGAGAGAGAATTAATATAACTAGTATTACTATTATCTTTATTATCATTATTTGTTTGTGTCCGTTTGGTGTACCGTTTGCTGTCCGTTTTTTCGTTTTTTTGGTGTACCGTTTGATAAGCTTCATAATTTGAAATAACTATTATTGTTCTGTCTTCAACGTTTTTTTGTTGTATCATTCCGTCTAATTTTAGTTGTTCCAAAAATCGCCTAACTTTCCCACGCGACCATCCAAACAAGTCGGCGAGTGCTTTTTCGGAATACCCGCACTCCCCTCGTTCAATTTTTATCAGTGTTCCGTTCTTTACTCTAATAAACCCTTCTTTATGATTAGTTAATGCTAGGATAGTTACCCAAGCATAACCTTTACAAAAAGGTTTAATATTCAATAGCGGATTATCTAAAAATTTGCGATGGAGTAAAAAAAATCCGTCTTTCATATTTTTCTCCAACAAAAACCGCTTTAAAAGTGGCTGTTAATTTTACCATTACCCGTGCCAATTGCCTCTTATGTATTCCTGCGCATTCAAAAAAGATTGTTGTACAGGCGTAGGAGCCGTACCCTCATAAATCTTTTGCAGGGCTTTTTGTACTCCATACATAAGAGCTTGCTCTTTTTGAGCTTCTTTCGCCGTCATTTTTCCTGCTTTGATTCGTCCGGGATAAACTGCGTATCGCATTTTAACTTCACGTTTGACACAATCAATCATCTCTTGTAAAAGCTCGAAATCTATTTGTTTTGTTTCCATTTATTCCTCCAGTAATGAACTCATCAAAATAGGTTTTGTTATAAATTTCGTTTCTTTGCAATAATCGCATCTTCCGCAACGAGCAGGAATTTCTTCGCTAGATTTCAGTTTTTGTATACGGTTGATACCTATTTCTAAACCTAACAACGAACTGTCGAGTTCTTGTTGAGTTATTTGAATAATCTCAATATTAGTGCTCTTACCTTTATCTGCCGCTGCTATAAAGCAAGGAAGGCGCTTCCCTGTATTTAACTCGACTATCTTTTGATATATAGCTAACTGGAAGTCGTAGCCATGTTCCTGAATAAAATTCAGTTTCCCTGTGTCTTTGTGGTAATAACCTTTGTAGATGTCTTCTACAATTTTTAGATCCACAATTGCTTTATTCTCAAGATAACTATCCAGTTTACATTTCCACATTGAGCCAAAAAGCTCGGCGGTAAAGATTTTTTGTTTTTCTCCGCTCATATACATCATAAACTTTTTGTCGCGTTTAATTCTTGCGATAATATCTTCAGCTTTTATGTAATCAGATTTTAAACTACCGTCTTTCTTGAAAAGTTCAGGATTGTTTGCTTTGAATTCTTCAAGAGTGCCTTCAAAATAGGAGTCTATATAAGAGCCTACTAACATTGCTGTTGTAGGCTCTTTTTTGTATTCTCCTTTAATTGTTGCAATCGCTCTTGCTTCGCAGCCTTTTTCTCCTAAAGTGCCAAAGAAATCCTTGTATTGGCTAACAGAGATGTAAGCTTGATTAGCTTTAGGTGTGTAGTAATTATTGTTCGTCAGTTTCAAAATACTCATTTGCCATTTGCTCCATCTCAGCGGTAACTTCTGCTTCTTCTGTTGTTTTTACTTCATCATCAGGAAGGATACTTTCTTCGCTAAAGATGTCTACAACATCAGCGCTGCTTACTGCTTGAAAATCTTCTGTTTCTTCTGCCGAATACATACCGTTCATAATTTCAGGACAATATAAACGACCAAAGAAAGAAGCCGCTCTATATCTAAGCATCAAATCAGGCATTGTTTTCCACTTAGAACCGTTTTTGCCCAGCCAACCTTCAGATTGTGCCATTTCCATAGTAACAGTAGGCCCTGTTAGTTTTGCACCTGTTTCTTTTTCAACAGCCCAAGCTCTGCATTTTGTACAGTTTGCATTCATCTCAAATTTTAATGATCCTATTATTTTGCCTGAATTATTTATGCAAGCAATTATGAATGAACTTCTAAGAGCAGGACGGCCATAGATAACGTCCATGTTCTGCATCACTTGAAACGGGCTTGCTTTTAATCTGTTTGCAAGTTCAACTGCTATTAAACAGTTAGCAGGTTTTTTCTGAAATTCTTTTGGAATAATGTCACTTTTTGATAATTCTGTAGCAACTGCAAGAGCTGCTTGTAACTGGGTGTTTTCTGCAGCAACGGGTAGATTTTGTGTTTGCTCAACCGTTTGTAACTCTGCTTTTGTCATAATTTCTCCTTTCATATTCTTTCCTCCAATCTGTCGCCGTGGGCTTCTTGTTTTTCGTCATACTTATGTCTCAAATACTCGTCTACGTCGTCATATCCGTTCATAAACGCTTCGTGTTCTTGGTCGAGTTCTCGCTCGTACCAAGCAAATGGGTCGTAAGCTATACACATCTTGTATTCCTCATAATTTGGTTATAAACCTTGTGCAATTTACCACTTTGTGCAATCTCAACTGCTTTTGCGTGAGATTTTGCCATAATCTCGCGGTTCATAAAATGAGGGATGTTTATACCATCCGAGCATTCATTAGCATATTGTTGATAAAACCAGTTATAAACCGTATCGTAACGGTGTCGTATAACCGTAGGCTTTTTATTTTCTTTGCGGGTTTTTATTAATTCAGCAATCGCCATTGGTGCAAATATTACTAGGATAAATGCTGTTGCTATTTGTAGTGTTTCCATAACTTTTTCTCCTAAAAAAAGAGAGGGGATGCGTAATCAAAAATCACTTGGGAGCCCCCTCTCAAGATGTATTCAACTATCAAGAATGATTTTTTGTTAAATCTAAAAAAAAGAGGAGAGCATATAGGTTTAATAGTACTCAATTTCAAAAAGCTCTCCTACTTAAAAGGAATAAGTATTCTTAATAAGGCGGACTCCTTAGTTATGCTGAACTAAGGATAAGAAGCATATAGATGGAATTTTACATACTGGAAGGAGGTAGCTTGTCCGCCTTATTAAGAACTCTTATAATTGGAACTATCCGGAATAACCAAACAGTTCCTGATATAAAAATTCTTTGTTTCTTGCGCTGTGTATAGCTTTCAGTCCGATTAATAAACCTTAGTGTTGCCACAATCGGTTTAAGACCTTTAAAAATTTCGTTATAAAAGCTCGTCTTACTCCGCATCAGTCGTCTTATTTATGAAGTTGTCAAAGTGCAAAAGATTAATTTTTTATTAATTCTTTAAATATTCCCTGAAATCCATGCTATTCATGAGATACAGGGCATTTGCCCGAGTTCTGAAGAAAGGAGAAATAGGGGTATGAACAAGCACATTGTTACTTATGATTTATGCAAACCTAATCGAGATTACGACTCTATTATCGGTGCTATTGAAGCTTATAGTGATAATTGCAGACTTACTGAAAGCTGTTGGCTAATTTCTACTTACGACACAGCCAAAGAAGTACGTGATTATCTTATGAAATTCATTGATAGCGATGACAAATTAGCCGTAATCAAATTAGGCGATGACTGGGCAACTATCCGAATCGACAAAAAAGCCACTGATTGGTTAACAACTAACGTTTAAGTAAAACCAAAATTCCTTCCTTTGTTGGATGGCTATCACATTCATCTTTGTTTTGGTTAAATATTCTCTCTGTATGAGCTACTTTAAGTATTTCTGCAGAGGGAATATTTTTCTTCACATAGTCAATAAGTGAATCCAGTTCTTGGCTCATATCGCTCTCCTTTCTATTCAGTTGTCAATGTTCACTTCTTTCCACGGCCAAGCCAAGCGTAAATAAAGGCTTATTTGCCTTTCTACACTTATTTTTGACTATGTTTTTGCTAGGGGGTTAACCGTAAAAACCTTTACTCGCCTGTCTTTTTGCTCTTTTTTAAAGTGGTAAGTTCCACTCAGCTGTATGTATTGATTTTTTTGTCGGTTTGTACAAAAATAAAATAATTAGACCTTTGTTTTATAACTTTTGTCCACCTAACAAAAGTATTATACAAAATATAGAATGTTTTGTCAATAATTTATCAAAATAAATGTTTTATAAATACAAACAAAAACACAAAAATTATGAATTTTACTGAACTACAAACAAACTTGCAATTAATCACAAAAGAAAAAATATCATTGTCCGAGCCAGGAAGGATATTAAATCTTTCTCGTTCTAATATAAGCTTGCGTGCAAAAAATAATAGTGAAATAACAGTATCTGAATTACAGTGTATTGAGAAGTTTTATGGTGTATCTATTTATAAGTCAAATGTTTTTACCCTTGAGCGTCAAAATGATACAACAATCCCTGAAAAAGCTACCAAATTAGGTCATCGCCTTGGGGAGTTGCAAGATAAGCACGAATATTTGGATAAAGATATGGCAAAACTCCTCCGCATTTCTGAGGAGGAATATGTTGATTTAAAATGCCGTAATGCAGAACTGGAATTTAAAGTCCTGCTTCGCCTAAAACAATGTTTCAAGGTTTCGATTGATTGGTTATTGTTTGGGGAGTAAATACTCCGTCTAGACTATGAAATGCTCTTAAAATTTGTTATAATTATATAAGAGGTGCTATTATGACAACAAAAGAAAAAACTACAGAAAACATAGATAATGGTATTGCTAGAGATAAGTTCACTATTATCATGTTTGAATTTTTAGATACCTTAAATAAAATTAAAGAGTTAAAGAATGTTAAAGGTGTTTACTTCACTAAAGATTTTATTGATATATATGTACTGTTAGAGAAAGAAGATGTGGATTTAGCAGAATTTATAATGGAAAAATTTTCACTATGGGAAGCCAGTTATAAGCTATTCCCTGAATTTCATATTATTAATAAAGATGAAAGATTTTATATTCCATCAGGGAGTTATACTCTATAATGGATAAAAAGGAAGTATCAAAGAGTTTTTTACAAAAAAGTCAACAAAATTTTGAGTTGTACGAGTTTTTATCTAAAGAGAATAAGTTTATAGAATGGCAGGCTGTTTCAATATTTTACAGTGCACTGTGTTACGTCAAAGCTTATCTTTATTCCAAGCCAAGCATTCCAGAGAATTCTATTAGTAGCCATAAAGAAATTATGTATTGGCTTACAACCGAAAGAGAATCAAAAAACTTAATGATTTATGAGCATTATTATAACTTTTTGTATAATTATGCACGTGATGCACGCTATAAGTGTAATAAAATCAAACCTCGTGTAATTGAAAAAATGCTTGAAAAGCATGCTAAAATAAAAGAATTGTTGTTGATTAGTTAGTTAAAAGAAAAGAGGTCTTTAAGACCGCTTATAAGTTCTTTGTAAATGATCTAACAACCCTGCCTTGTTTAGTTTCTATTTCTACACTATGGATATCTTGAAGACTTCGAGTTGTGTTGAAATATCTAAAATCAACTTTCTTCTCTGTTTTTTTGATTTGTTTTAATATTGTATTATTCATATTTACTTGGTAAATTCCAAAACTTAACACAAAAATAAGTGTTACTGTTTGCAAAACATAACTGCGCTTTTGAATATACTTGATAAAACTTTTTACATCACTAAATAAAATACTTTTCATATAAATCTCCTTCTTAATTCCTTATGAATATTACAACATGTTAACATCCCATAAAACCTTTGTTTAAGCGTTCTTTTATTTCTGAAAATATTGTATGTAAATTAAATTTGATATTTAACTAAAAGCATGATATAAAGGGGCTTATAGGATAGTAAGATAGTGTTAAGGGTGAGTATGAAAAAATTATTATTATGTTTAAATCTGTGCTTTATTTTAAGCGGTTTCAACTCTGCCAATGCTTATGGAATTATTTATCAAGATACAATTGTTCCACTTATTGCTACAGATATGAAAACCGAAAATGTTAAAAATCTTAAATGTGGAGAAGTACAAATATTTAATAGTTTTGGGTTAATTGAAACTGGTCACGCAGGTATTCAAAAAGCAGCTATAAGAGCGGGAATTACACAAATTCATCACGTTGATGTGCAAACCAAACGTGTATTATTTTGGAAAACAACAACAGTACAAGTATATGGAGAGTAGCAAATGAAGAAATTGTTAGTATGTTTAGCTATGCTTTTATTAGCAACCCCTGTTTTTGCTAATATTACAGAGCAAGAAGCAAAGGAAGCCTTAAAGGATAAAGGGTATTTATATGGCTGTACTCCTTTAAATTGGAGTATTGTAGAGCCAGTGAGAGGCGGTTTTAACTATGCTGTTACAAAAGGTAATCTTGAAGTAATGCAACTAGAAAAGCAAGCTGGATTGGATATTACAAAATGCGGCAACTCATTGCCAAATATTGCAATGTGGAAGAATCAACCTGATGCTTTAGACTTTTTACTAAAGAACGGCTATGATGCAAATACAATAACAAGGGGAGTTTCATACATAGATGTTGCAATATTCTACAAAAAACCAGAAAGTGTTAAAGTCTTGCTCAATAACGGAGCAAACCCTAATTTAGGAGATAAAGGTTACTACCCCATAAATTATGCAATCAAGAAAAAACAGCCTGAAGTAGTAAAGATGCTTTTAGATGCCGGAGCAATACCAAATGAGAAAACGAAAAAGCTTGTAGAAAAAACAAAAAATCAACAGATTAAAAGCTATTTTAATAATTAAGCAAAAAAAAGCACCCTCCGGAATTACCAGAGGGTGCTTTAAAAGGGATATAAATAACTATAATTTTTATAATATTTGGGAAAAAGACTACTTTATTTGCTCCAAAAAAAGTTCTTTTTCAGCTTTTCTACGATTCACAAGTCCTTGCCAAACTTTGCCATTAGCATAAATCCAACGGTCAAACTGCCCTGAAGCGAGTGCGTAATGACCGGAGTTTAAAAATTTGAGCATTGTTGAATTTTGAAACGCACCATAGCCCTCATTGTATTCAAATGATACAAGTGCATCGAATTGATTTTGATTTAATGGCACTTTTACAAGCTTTGAAACATTGTTACAATGAACAGTTAGATCCTGTCGGAGTAATCGCTCTGCTTCATCTTGCGTAATTTTTCTGCATGGCACAACATCTGCCCCGGTATGTCCGTAACCGATTGTCCACACTCCAGCCGGGCATTTATAAGCTTCAAGTCTGCAGCCTTCAAATGTTTTTATTAAATCAATTCCTTTTTGTGATATTTCCATTTAAAATCTCCCGAAAAAGTTTTTAACCCAATCCCAAACAAAGCCAAATAAAGCAGATAAGACCACCCCTCCGGCAATAAACTTGTTCTTAAGAGCAATTAATTCATCCACCTTGTCTTCCAGATTGTCTATTTTTTTCCCTTGCTCTTTTATCAGCTGTATTAAAAGCATTGTTACTTCTTCACTCATTTTACTGTTTTCCCCACCGTTTTTTGTTTAAATCTTTGCCGCAAATTTTTTGGTAATTATCTACACTGTGAAACATGGCCCATCTTTTTAATGCATTGAATCTGCCAAAGTATTCGCATAAAGTTTCGAAAATAAGTGTTGAAAGGTAACGGTCATTGCCAACAACGTCATGGTGCTCACACATATAATCATGAACGCAACTGGCAAGCTTAAAGCGTGGTTCTTTTTGTTGGCCTATAATTAACCAAGCAAAAGGAGGTACATTTGCGCCATTCCAGTCATATCCACGCGGAATTATCCACGTATAATACTCATTTTTGTAGAATACTTCAATTTTAAATGAACATTTGACATAAAAAGGTTTATTAAGAGCTTTTTCTAACTCCGTCCCTGTTAAACCCACAAAAGATTTGTCTGACAAACACTGTTCTGGGAGTGAGGGGACAAAGTTTATTATGACTCCTTTTCTGCCTTGAATTTGAAGGGATTGAGTTTTTTTAAGTATCATACTATTCTCCTTTATGCAAACAGGAGGGAGTATTTGAGCGTTATTAAGAGGCTTCTCCCCCACCATTTGAACTGAGCCATTAAGCTTCAGCGATTATTTACATTATTCAGTTTTATTATTTACAAGCTCACTATCTGAAACTGTTTTGCCATCTGTATTTTTAGCTTCGATAATTTCAGAATTATCTACATCTGGCAAAGATTTATTTACAAACAAATAGTCTAATTGCTCTGTACTATACCCAAGAGCTTGCCCGATAAGATTAATTAGCGGATTTCCTCTGTAGTAGTCGTTAGCATAATCAAACTCAATCAATGCTTCTGGAGTTGTTATCTGCGCTCTAATTTGCTCTGGAGTTATACCTTTGTCTTTGTATAGAGCAAGAAATACTTCACGTTTTGTTAGTGAAAGCATATTAACACGCTCACGCTCTTTTTGTGCAAACTCATCTTTATAGTTCACATTCTTAATAATCTTACCATCATGATAAACAACAGCTCTACTATCTTGTTGATATAATTTATACATTTCTTCTGTTGTATTAACACGTATGATATCTTCATCTAAATATTTTGAATTAAAATCAATTATTTGATTATTACGTATATTTGCGTGCATTTTTTACCTCCTAAATATTAGTACCAATTCTACGATATGCGACAGCTTTTAGTGGTGACTCTTCCCAAGAATTTATAACATTATTAAAATTGAGTATAAAAGAACGATTTAAGTCTATTGCAACAATAGTATCTATTACGGAGACACGACTATTGCCGCCAGCAGCTGCGACTATTTTTTGAGCCATTAATGGAGATTCAATATGTGCAAGAGAATAAGTAGAAGAGGAATTGTATATTTTACCGCAAACCATAACTTCGTAACAATTATTGTCATCAGGTAAATAACTTGATAAATCTATTGTATAACTTCCTTTTGCTGATGCTGAACATAAAATCTCAGATTCTTTCGCTACCCACTGACCATCAATGACACTAGAATTAATATCAACTTTATCAGCTAGAGATTCCAAAACTTCTCCTGCATCTAACAACTCTAGATTTTGAACTGCATTAGCAACTTTGAAGTACAGTTGCGCGGTTGATTCCTCTGCAATTATGCCTGATTTTGAAGCATCACTAGTTACGCCAAAGTTTGATGACTTAGTAGATGGAAACGAACCAGGATTTGTTCCAATATTTACATCATAATAATTAGGAGAAGCATATAGGTCTCCAGTTGAACTACTAGAAAGACCGCTATTGGTTGTCCCATTGGTTAAACCCATTGTCGTTCCATTACCTTTAACTCCACCATTCAAAGCTTTATAACTCAAAGCAGTAGGAGTAATGAAATACATCTCATCTTGGTTAACTTTCCAATACTCGGAATAATCAACACCTGCAATCATTTCAGATTCTTCAATAACCTTCAAATCATAAATGTTATTAGCTTCTGCCAAACAACTAACCAACGTGTTGTAAGCTGACGTGTAAATACCACCGCTGTTCGCCTGTCCGCCAGCTTTTAACCAAGAAACATTGTTTGGTTTGAAGTCGAAATATTGACCTGTGAACAATGGAATCGTATCGTTTTCAGAGGTAGTTACTTCCGTTACTTCTGTTATAGTTTGTATTTGTTCTGTGTTACCAACTATGATATAAAGGTATTTTATGCTATCAAATGCTGACAACGATGAAGTTTGTGCTATAACTCCTGATGTAGCAGGGTCTTGAACAATACCTGCACTGACATATCTTGTACCATTTGCTGAGCCTGATACTTGTGTTCCGACATTTGTATTATAAGCATCAGTATTTAGATAAGCGAGGTTATTACTACCATCATATCTACCGCACAAACCTAGATTATACGTTCCATCAGTCCAACCCAAAGATTTACCAGTACCTATTACTGGTACTGAATCTTGTTCACAACTATAGCTTACATTGCCTCTTGGTAAGAAAATTCTTTCATTTTCTTCATCTATACCGTAGTACCATGCTATACCGTTAGTTTGAAATAGGTTATCAATGATATCTTTGTCAGAAATATCATAGAATACGTGTCCATTAGCATTTTTATAAGTTGTAATAGTGCTTTCACCAACAGTTAGCTCAACTTCTTCACTCGCAGTTTTTTCTTCCATACATTTTGCATAAAAATCGGGATAACCATATATTTCAGGTGCCGAATTTTTGTAAACGTAAGTTCCTTGTAGCGCATAACCTTTAGAGTCTTCAAAATTTAGAATTCTGTCCATTATGATAGATGTAAATAGTGGAAGTGATGTGCCAGAGCTTATACCACTATCACCACTTTGTGCCGCTTCATTAATAGCAGAAACAAGATTGTTTTTTGCTTCTGTCGTTAACGAATTCAAATCACCAATTTCACTTGTAAATTTATTATCAAGTGCTGCTACGCTTTCTGCTATTTTGCTTGTATTTACATACAAATTACCATCATCTGCTTGTACAAGAGCATTGTTTTCACTTGTGCTTATAACGTTTGTCAAAAACTCTTCTTTTGAAATATTTTTAACGAGGTTTAAATCATCATCAACTAAAACCATTAATTTATCAGCGTTTTTAATTGTATCTGTTTGCTTTAAATCTCTTACTTTTATATCCATTACTCAAACCTCGTTTTGACTCTTACTTTGATTGCGGGGGGTTGAACGGTAGAGTCATCTTTGTATATACTACTGCTTCTGGACGCATCAAAATTAATAATTGAAACCGTGGTCCCGTCTCTGTCATTCGCACACCGTCCTTGATTTGTTGTTCCCATATGTTTAAAGGCTCCGGTGAATAAATTAGGGTAATATGCCAAGTCGTTAGATTCTACAATCTGACCTGTTATATTTGGCAAACCAGCTTCAATATACCCAAAATTTGAAGCTCCCCATACTGCACGATTTCTAAAATCAGGAAGTTTAAAAGTTGTTGAACCGTCTCCTGCTCCGTATGTTTCACCGTAAATTTCAAATAATTGTGCATACTGCTCTCTAGATACTGTTGCACCTTCAAGCCATATTTCATTATCTAAAAGCGTACTTGAAAGTGTAAAAATCGGACGTCCAATTTCATCAGCTTGCTGCGCTTGGATTTTATTTAAAGCTTCAATTAAAGCATTGATTGTGTTTCCATCTACAAACAGACCGCCATTATTTGTTAGCAGGTTATTTTCTGCTGTTGAAATAAGACTTGTGATTAAATTTTGTTTAGGAACGGTTTTTACTTCGTTGTTTTCTTCATCAGTCAGAGCCAAAACTCTGTCATTGTCTTTTAAACTCGCCCCGATTTCCAGCTCACTAACTTTTATATTCTCTACCATTTTTCAAATCCTTATAAAAAGAGAGGGTGAAAACCCTCTCTTTAATACTTCAACTCTTAGGTGTCAGCTTCGTCGCCTTCAGAAGTTTGTTGAGCTTCATCAGCCTTTGGAGTTAAAACTGCAAATGGGAAGCCTGTGTCTCCTGCTCTGCGTGTAACTGGTTTAGCAAGCTGATAACCTAATCTCATAACAACACGCAATGCAACCATGTCTTGTTGAGCAAGGTTATAAAGTATTTTTCCGTCTGAATCTTGAATAACTGCTTGGTCTAACACTTTATAGGTTACATCTTGTCTGATTGCATAAACTGCTTTAGAGAAATCACCTGCTACCATTAAGGCTTGCGCAGGGTCAAAAGTACCTGAATTATCGTACTCAATTGGTCTACCTAAGATTGTATCAGGGGCAAACTGTGTTAAAGCGTTTACATAGATAGGTTGACCGTCTGTTGCTCGTAAATCTCTCAAATATGGAGCAAAAGAACCGTCGGCCATAAACCCATTAACTTTGTAACCGTCATTCTCAACCATTGCCATTAAACCGCCAACACCGATAATATCAGAAGCTATATCTCTATTTGTACCGACTGCAATTGTATTTTTAGCAGTTGTAGCTGTAGGTACAATAGCTGCACCCCATGAAGCAGGTTTATTTGTGCCGAACAAAATTGCTTTGTCGATAGCAATATCAAGCGCTTCAACGATTTGTGGCTTGATTTCTCCCCAAATATCATAATCTGCATCATCCAATACAGCTTCAGGAATTGGAACAATAACTGCTAATTCTTCTGCTGTTAAAGTAAGCTTTGACCATTCAGCGTTGGTTGTTTGTTTTTGTCCCTCAAGGTTAGTTGATGTTACTTCGCCGTCAACAAAATAAGCATTAGGCAATGCTGATTGAATAGGCAATGTTCTCTGTTTTGCAGTCATATTTGGCAATCTACGCATAAGCGGTAAAAGCTTGGAACGTTTCGCAACTTCTTTGATAATTTCTTTTGCTGTGTCTACTGGGATTAACGCATCCGCGTTACTTCTTGTAATAATTGACATTTTTCAATTCTCCTCTATCTATTCATTCCGAATGCGCTTGTAATAAGACTGTTCATTGCTGCATTCGGATTTGTAGTATCAACTTTATTTTTTATGTCAGGTTTTTCCCCTATTCTTTTGAGTTCATCAGCTTTGAACTTTTCAAGAGCTATTTTTGCGCTCTCATCAGCTCTTGATTTCAAAAGGTGCGCAAACATTTCTGCTTGCAATTTTGGATCTTTCTCGTCAATAATGCTGATAAAATCATCCGGGTTTAGCCCAACGTCTTTAAATGATGTCCTGAAAGCTTCTCGCCTTTCATATTCACTTACTTTTGTTTTGTAAGCTTCGAGCTGTTCTTTTTCTGACTTGTTGTTAAGATTAGCCAGCTCTTTTTCTTTAAGCATTTGAGAGATTTTGGAGTCTTTGCCCGCACTCTCTTTTTTCAGCGTTTCAAACTGAGCCTTCAGTTCGTCAAATTGTGCTTGAATGTCTGCTGCTTCACTGCCGCCGCCATTCTCATTGTTTTGTGTTTGATTGTCGTTTGTGCCTTCTCCTGCCGTAGTTTGCACGTCAGAAGTAACACCACCGTCAGATGTTGTCATAAAGTTCTCCTTATTTTTTGTATCCTTAAAAACCCTTAATATAGGGTTGAAAATTTTATTAAAATCGTTAATAATATAGATGATAGTTTGATACGGTAAATCTCGACACCGCAGCACAATTAGCAACAGAGGGATAGTTCGAGTCCTCTTTTCAAACTATCGTTTTTTATTTATATATGATTCTATTTCCTTAAAGTTACTTATTCTTATTGAATTAAAAAAGTTTTCAGTTTTATTTTCTGTTGTTTTAATAACTAATTCATAAATTTTATTGTCTTGATTTATAAATGTAATTAACTTATTACCTCTTGAAAATTGAAACCACGGATTAGCTATATACTTTGTCATATTGTTATACAAACTAAATCCGATTTCAGGGTGTTTCGCCTGATTTTTCAAAAGATTTTCAAATGATACTTTCAATTGTGAAGAGTTACTATTTATAGCCTCTTGTGCTTTTTGATTTAATTCCCCTACCACCGCATAATGTTGAGTATAAGCGTTACTGAACTGTTTGCTTATTTCTCTTGTATCTATTTTATTTGGAGGTAATTCTTTCCTTAAAGCTTCAGCAGCAGGTTTTAAATCACTATAAAACTCTTTAAAACTTCCAACTTCTGCTGTTTCCTGCTTTTGGATTTGTTCTTTTACTTCTTTTCCATCTAAAAATACTATTACCTGAACTTCTCTGTCATTAATAGACCATCTTGCAGGAGCTGTTCCCAGACGATAATATTTCCCATCAGGGTATAAAAATAATCCTACTGGCGAACTAATTTGATTATTCATTAAAGCTGATTGACTTCTTTCTCTACCGTCAAGCTTTGAGATTAGTTTTAGCCTAACATTATTACCGTAAATTTTCCTTAGCTCCAAAAACTCATCGTATTTTGCAAACGCATTCATACGCATTGTTTCAGTACGAGCGATGCGGTATGTTTCATATATTGAACCATTTCTGTGCGCAAATCTCCCACTTTCAATAAGTTTCTTGGATTTGTCAGTCAATCGACCTTGCGCATCTCGAAACCCCATAACTGTGTCTATTTTCTTTTGAATGTCTCTTATTGCAAGCCCTTCGTTCCTGCCGTCTGCTATGATTTTTGTTATTCTGTCAGCTGCTTTTTGACTTCTAATTGACACAGATTTATCAGTAAATACCCTATTTGTGTACTTAAAAGGTGCTGTTTTGGGAAAAACCTTGTAATGCTTAGGAGCTGGTAAAGATGTATTAAGGAGTTTTTCAACAAGTTTAACATTTTTATCTTTAGAATCATTCAGGGCATCTAATATCATTCCTTTTAGGCCAGTATAAACCTTGCCGTACTCAGCTATTATGTATTTATTCATTTTAACAAGGTCAGCGTCCTCTATACCGTTAAAAACAGTATTTCTGATAATCTTATACCCCGCTACACATTTAGCGTTCATATCGGCTATTTTATCAAGCTCTGATTGCTTTTCTTTTTTGATATCTTTTTCTGATGGTTCTTTCATTGTCCAACCTTGTCTCAAAATTTAATTTATTCTTGCAATTTATAACTAAATTTATAACCTTGTAAATATTGAATCACAGCCTTTTAATTCTGCTTGTCGTTGCAAAAATAAGGTTATTTTGTCCAATTCTGTCCAAAAAATTTAATTTGTTACATCAGTTTATAACGTTGGTAAGTAATCAACCCCCTCATCCGCAGCTCTATCTGCAAGTTCTTCTGCAGTCTGGTCGTCATATCCTGAGCGCTTTAAGATTTCGGCATTAGGTAATATTCCACCTGCAGCTCTCAAATCTTTTAATACCGTCATTTCATCTTTTGGCATTGTGCGAATAAATTCATAATCAATATCATAAGTGGAGTAATCCGACACACTCTTGATATCAAGTCCCGTCCAATAACTTTTTAGAATTCTGTCGAAATATTCAAATGACTTCATCCAAGATTGCTCAGTGAACTTACAATCAGCTTCCATATTGGCATACATTTGCTGTATTTGAAAAGCAGTTGCGTTTGCTAAACTTCCAACTGCTTCCGGGTCTATGGAAGCCGCTACAATCCAAATACTTTTCCAAGTTTTCTCGGTAATATACTTAACAAACTCGGGATTTACATCCTTTGTAATAAATCTTGCTTCTCCGGAATCTGTAGCAGAAGTCAATATGCCTGTTTTTTGCATATCGGCTTTTGTTTGTTCATCAACTAACCCCATGCCTTTAAGAAGAAGATACGCCTGTCTGAATGTCGCCCACTCTGTGATATTATCAGACATCAAACGGTCGTAAGCATCCATCAATGTAACTGCATTTTGAGCGTTACCGCGATTTAACTTGTTGTTTTTCCACTCTACAAGCGGAATTTCTGTAAATCCGTGTATAGTGTCTGATATAAGTTCAAAGGATTTCCCGCTTTTGCTTGCCAGCCATTCTTTGACATTCAATTTGTCGTATTCAAATAGATGGAGCCGTTTATCATCGTCTTCGTAATAAATATATCCAGCAACAGGCTCGCCGTTATTGTCATATTTAATTTTAGCTTGCCATGCTTGAACTTCTTTAACTCTTACTGGGAAATTAATACGCTTATCGCTTAACTCTATATCATGCGGTTTGTCGATATAACATAAAGTATAGCTATTCCCCCACCCTGCGCAAGAAGCCATTAAGTCTGTATAAAGGCTTTCAGAATTGTTCAAACGGTCGAATTCTTTGTATTTTTGTTTTACCTCATCAGAAATGCTATCAGAGTATTTACGCTGAATATCTCCTGCGAGATATCCTGCTTTTTTATTCATAATAACAGCGAAGTTATTGAATGTTGCTCTAATGTTCGGATCAGAACATGACACTTTAGAACGTGCAAAAATCGGAATACCATCTGCATATTCAGGATTTTTCCACTCAAACTTACTAGCAGGTTTATTTTCACTACGCAAATGTAGATTGTATTTGAGTGTATCTACGTCTTGATAATCTTTTAAGTTAAACATTTCTTACTCCTGAAAAATAAATTATTCGCCATCAGCAAATCCATAATCCCTTGCCGTTATTGTGGCTGTGCCGTCATCATTATATTTAACATCCGTAACAGTGCAATCGTAGATTGTATCCTGTCCTAATGTAAATAAATCGCCGTCATAATGCCATTTATCCATTATTCCTTGAATATCTCCGGCACCTCGGATAATTCCGTTATACGGAATTGGTTCAATCTTAATGAAATCCTCGTGTCTATCGTATTTACCATTTATAACATCAAAAGTGTTTATAACCGCTCTTTTGTTCTCGTAATCAAGCGAACGTATAACAATTTTAGCGTTATCAGGGATTTTTACCTCTGAATAAAGGTTGAAGCCCGTTAGATTACCTTCACTATCTGTGATAATTGATTTAATTAAACCTGTGCTTTCATTCTGCATATTTGCAGTATTAGAAACATACACCCTGTCTAATAACATCATGTTTAGAGCTTCAAGGTTTACATCAAATTCAAAGGTGTTACGTTTTGTTTGAATTGTTTCAAGCTCATAAGCAACGATTTTACGAACACTGGCACGGTCAGAAACATATTTATAATCCTTTTTAACCATTTCATAGTCAAGGTCGGTTTTTCCTGCTTCCGGTTCATCATGAATGGCCCCGTTATACCAGTACAATGTAAGCTCATCTTCTGTCCAGTCCTCATTATCTATAAATGAAGCTCTGATCGCTTCTGTTTGTCTTCCGACATTCGGAGTCCATTTAAAATTCCAACTGTTATGAAGGTTGAACAAACCTAGCGGAATTTTGTTCGCTTTATCAATTACAAATGTATGTTTTCCGTTGTATAAAGGTATCATTGCGCATTGCGAGTTTTGCAGAATCTGATTAATAATTTCGCCTATTTTACAAGCTTCCGAAATAACGCCACTAGCTTGATATCCTTGTTCCTCACACCAATTGTAGTATTCAACTAAAGTGTCATTATCTATATGTTCAAGGCTTTCAGCTCTCGGGTTTACACTGTCATCTGTAAGCAAAAATCTAACAATTGCTGCAGGATTTGTAGTTTTTCTTCTGCTGTTCCAGTTTTTACCGTTCCAAACTGGGATAATAGCCTCCGCAATGTAGTTAAACTTCTTTAAAGTACCAGATAACCCTTTATATGCAGTTGCTTCAAAAGATATTTGATTAACATCTGGTAAAATAATCGGATTAACCACATCACCTACACAGCGGAATTGTACTTCTGCATAGTTTGGATAACCAACATCATAATTAGATTTCTCCGCGAAGTCAGCTGAGCGCACCCTAACAGAATATTGCCCTGCCGGAAGACTAAATCCTATGGGTCTGAAGAATAATTGGTCTGCTACATTCAAATCTTTTGGTGAATGAACAGTAACCTTATTCCCTTCAACAGTTGTAGTTGAAGTTGAAAGCGGTTGTTTTACCCCGTTCGCATCTCTTATATAAAGCTCTTGAGCTGTTGAGATATCTTGCCAATTCCCGTTTTTGGTCTTGTACATAATTTCAACAGTTGCAGTACGTGAATAACGTTCACCGTTTTGTTTATTTATTGAGTATAGCCCTTGCCCGAAGCCTAATATAATATCGATTTCTGTACAATTTTCGGGACTTGTATTAATAACTTCAGAAACTGTGCCGCTATAATAGTTAATTGACTGATTAACCTCGATTTCTCCCGAATTATATCCATCTGCTTCAATACTTTCAGTTTCGAGCGATACATTCAATCCGTTCAAAACGTCTGCGCTGCCATTTCGTGTTTTTGTCAAGGCTAGCATCTGTGACGATTGGATTGTATCAAGAAGACTTGTAACATCCGCTGGTGCAGTCCAAGTATATGAACCTGCATAATAGTAGTCGTCACCATCTTGTGTTAGATTATTTTCACTGACTGTAAAATCATGCACCAATATAACATCTTCAAGCTCTGTAGTCGGTTCTCCGGTTTCTTCGTCAGTTGTTTCAATCTCTTTATATCCATTAATAATTGCTCTGAATTGTTTATCCTTAAATTGTCCTAGTTCAACGTTGGTAAATCTTAGCGTGTAATCATATTTAAGGCTGGTAGTTACAATATTCTCATTATAATAATGGTTAGAACTTTGTTGAACTTCTTCTGTAGAGCTATAAGACAGCTCCTCATCAACCGAGATTGCTTTGCAGTTTTCAAATCCGATATAGGTATTACTACCTGATACTGTGTCAATGTCCAAATAATCAATCGAATACTCGTTAATACTTGTTTCTCCGAGTTTAAAATCAGAATATACTACATTTTTATAATTCGGAATAAAATACTGCCTGTATTTATTTGTGCTTGAACCGTCTTGCACCAATCTATAAGGAGTTTGAGCGTATGAAGGAGTCTGTAAGGTTCTTCCAAAAACCACAGGTATAATATCATTTGATATGTCATTGCTAGCCCCTCTTAGCTCTGGCTGCGTAGTTGAGGAATACTCTTTATTTTGTGTAGTTGATGAGCTGGGGCGACCTGCAATTGCACCACTTACAGCCATTCCTACAGCACCAATTGCACCTACTACACCTGCAACGATCAATCCACCTAAAACGGTAAATGTAGTTGTGGAAGCACCAAACAATAACGAACCAAATACTGCAGCACCAATAGCAGTAAGTATTCCTTGCGGCTTATCTATAACCTCAACCAAGTCCCCCTTTTTAAAGATGTGATACCATTTTAAAGACTTTCCATTAAGATACACTTCTTTAGCATTTACAAAATCTTTAAGATGAAACAATGCCAAATGATTATCCCATTTTTTGTGGGAGATTTCGCTATTTGTCATGCATCTGTGAATAATGTTAATCATAGCTTAGCTTATAACCTCGTATATCTTAGCCTTTTCCGGTATATTTGATACTTCCACTCTTGAAAAAGTCTTATGAATGTACTGTTTTTCATTCAAAGCATAACCAATATGCTCAATTTTTCCGTTCCTAAAATGAATAAGGCACCCTTCTTTGGGCTTCTTCAATACTTTATAGTTAAAATTAGATTTTAATTTAGTTTCAAACGGTGTGTAATCTGTCATAATAGGGCATTGGGGGAGTTCAATCCCTTTTTCATCTCTAAAAATATCTTGAACCAAAGTCCAACAATCATTTATACCTTTGTGGTATTTTCCATTTTGGAAATACTTCAAATAATTCATTTTTTACCTTTTTCTTATTCACTCGCCCCCTGCTGGAGAGGGTTGGGGTGAGGGTTAATTACAAAAACAAATTAGGAAATAACTGTCTATTGTATCTCATAGAACCACAGTTAACTTCAAAACTATGTCTTAAGTTAATATTCGCCGATACCGCCTCGCTTGAAATTTGCGGGGAGAAGATTTCAAACATACCTTTGTTAAACTTTTCCGCCACATCATTTTCAACGTTTGCAAGATATAACTGCATTTTTATATTTTCATTGCTGTATACAGTTTGATTGATAAGGTTTGCGGCTAAATTCTGCACGTTCGATAAAACAATTTGTGTTCCTTGCTGCTCGGTTTGAGAAGGTAATACTATATCAAACGGGTAAGGTTCGTATGTTTTACCGTCAAGCTCCACTTTTTGGGTATTATTTGTTAAATAATAGACCTGATTCCATGAGCGGTGAGAAAGTTCTATCAAGAAGCAAATACCACGCCCTAAATACCTGGAAAAGCTATTCTTATCCAGCTCAAAAAAACGCTCTGCCATAAACTCGCTTTACCCCTACATTCTCAACTTTCTTGCAACAATTACTTTGTCATTTTCATTGAAAATTAACGGGTCATCTTCATTTACAACTAAATATGCATCATGATAGATATACCCACTATCAAACGCTATTGTGATGTTCAGATCATAATATTTTGAATTATTGGTATAATTAGGAACATCACCAACAATTCGTGCGACCCGTTCTTTTTTATATCTGCAATCGTATATTTTAAAAGGAATTGTTCCTTGCTCAATATCGAATTTATACCAAGACATGAACTCAAGGTATTTTTCACGGTCAAGTGTAAACCTACAGGTCGCAATATCTTGAATATCTGTAAACGTTTGACGTCTAAACGGAACTCCTGCATCGGGCTCAACTTGCGCATAACCTTTTTGAGGTTGATTAGAGAACCCTTGAGCAAGAATACCGCCCCATTTCCATTCTTTTATCACATTGTTTGTTGGTGTTTCCATTATACCGCCTGTAATCCTTTTCTATCTTCACGCTGATAAGCAGCTCTAAAACCGCTTGAGGTGCGTTCATTCATCAGGGCCTCATTAACCCGTTTGATGATTATATCCATACTTCCGTCATCACGCTGTCGTGTTTCGACTTGCGAGTTACTTTGGTTATAGATATTGACCTGTACAGCTTTACCGTTACCATCGTCAGAAGCTTCTACGCCAAGCCTGCCGTTAGACATTCTTCGCAATGGCATAACCGCTTCTGCTCCTGCTTCACCCATTAAGCCTGTACCACCATTTGCCATAGGAAAAATTGTAGGCTTTGAAACAACTCCGCCCTTGGCAAAAGGGATTACGTTACCATTTTGGAATGCTGCACCGTTTGCAGCAACCACAGAAGCTGCTGCTTCAATACCACCACTAACAACTTCAGATGTCCCAAAAGAAAATAAAGCTCTTATTGCCCTTCCTGCGGTTTTTATTGCAAGTAGTGTTCTTTCAAGCGTTATTTGTTGTAAAAGGTTTTTGATTATTTCCTGACCAATGAGTTGAACAGCATTTAAGCCAATCGTAGCGAGTCTGTTAAAAGCGCTTTCTCCCTCTTGCAAAGGGGTTAATAAAGCACTTGAAAGATTTGAACGTATTGAATTGCTTACATTTTCCCAATCAAGACCTACGCGGCTTGAAATTGCAGTGTTCATATCTTGCAGAATTGTTTCAAGCTGGACTAATTCATTTTTAGCTCCAAAGAAGTTTTCACTCTGTCCTTCTGTTAAGTATAATTCTTGGAGCCTCTGTTTAGTAGCAGCGATTTTTTCATTAAGTTGTTGAAATTCCGTTTTTGTCTCATCAACTTTCTGTTTTTCAGTATTAAACAGATTATTAATGGAACTAAGTTGACTGTTTAACTGATTGTATTTTACAAACGCATTTTGAACTTCAACACTGGATGTGCCATGTGCAACCGCAGCAAGTTCGATTTCTCTACGTGCGGATTGTACTGCATCTTGAAGTTTCTCGTAATTGTCTTTTATAACCTTAGTATTGTCTAGACCTCCAACCCCGAAATCATCATTTAATTTTGTAGGTGTATTGTTTTTAGAAAGTTGCACCTGCAATTCTTTTGCTTTATTTTTAGCCCTATTTGCAGCTGCTTCAAATTCTTGTGCATGTTTTTTATAACTTTCTACTCTCGCTAATATACCTGATGTAGGGCCTTTTCCCATTAGAGCCGCTGCACGAGCTTCTTCTTTTGCTGCTAATGCTCTATATTTTTCTGCTTCAGCAAGCATTCCACTTGCCTTATCCAGTTGTGATTGGACAGTTCTACCATTAATAGCATCAACTGCATCTTCCATTTTTGATAGAGCATTTGTTATTGAAACTACCAAAGAGGTAAGAGCTTTTTGCGCTGATTCTACAGCTGGATTTAAGACACGCCCAACAGCCTCTTTTAAATCGCCAAACGCATTGCTAAGCTGTGTACTAGCATTTGCGACTTGCTTCGCAGTGCCCTCGTATCTTTGTCCGAGTTGTCTTTGTATAGCTTCCATTTTTTGGCTCTCAGTCATGCCTTTTTCTAAAGATATACCATATCTGCCGAGTGCGTTTGTTTGTGAACCAATTGACTTACCAACAAGAGTAAATGCACTTTCTAAGTCCATTCCTGTTGCTGCTGCAAAGTCAATAGTAGCTTTGGTTAACCCTTCTGTTATTTTAATATTCCCAATATAAGCCTGAGCAAGCGCTTGAGCTTTAATAATAGCCTCATCGCCATAATTTGAGTATGATTGTATTTCGCTTGCGAGCCTTTGTATCTGCTGAGAATACTCATAAGTATACACACCTGCATTCTGTAAAGTTTGATCTAACTGTAGCACCGCACGTTCTTGCGTTCTAAATGCTTCAACAGCTTGTGCAGAATAATTAATTACGGTCTTGATAGTTTGTAAACCAATATATGCTCCGGCTAACTTTTTAGCAGCGCCGAGCAAGTTTTCCATTGCGCTATTTTGACGATTGAAGCCGTTTTTAGCATTGTTATTAGTGCTAATTGCCTTTTCAACCTGCGCATTAGCATTTTCTAACGCTTTTTTATATTCTCTTGTTTGAGCAGCAAGTTTTTTGAACGCTTCGGTGTTCTGGTTCCCACCAAGAGCAGCTTCCCTAAGCAACTTAATGTTATCTTGCACCGCCTGTTCATAACCGTTTGTTGCAGAAGTTGCATTCTTCATAGTGTCAGCATTTTTGTTAAAAGCCTTGTTGACACTGTTCATATCTTTTAAAACTTCTTTTGCGTTGGTATCGATTATTATTTTAACTTGTCCGTCAGAATCTGCCATTAAAACAGCCTCGCTTTGCTCTGTTCAAACTCATCAATCAAATATTTAAGACCTACCGCAATGTTATACGGTAACTCTTGAATATCCACTCTCACTATCCCGGATTTCCACCAAGAAAATATGCTTAAAACCCTAAAAAACTCATCATCAAGGGTTTTGTATAACTCGTCATAAGTTCCGATAGCTATGGGACGTTTTGCATTCCCTGCTATTGTTCTTTTATTTCTGAATCTTGCGGGATAATCTCTTTGCCCTCTTGCTCCTTTTGCATAGAGTTCATAGGCAATTGCGACTTTTTTTCGGTTTTTTTCGCTTCTTCCGCCATTTCGGTTAATCTCTTTGCGACTGCGTTCATGCAATCGTTATGGATTAATGCAATATCACCGCTAACACCTGCATTAATAAACCCTCTATAATCACTGTATTCGTAAGGCTTACCGTTTACTTCAAGCTCAATTTTGTTTTCAAACCCGATAAAACAATTGCAAAGAGCTTCAAATACGTTATTTCCACCCCATAAAAAGTTTAACATGTCCTGTGAGTTAGGACTTCTGAAAATAAAAGTCGGCGGATTCTCCATGTCCTTATATATTCTTGGAATAACCACAATATTTTCAGTGTTTTGTATAATACTTAATTTCATTTTTATCCTTCTTTTAATCCAGTAGGCCCTACTACAAGTACCTATATTTACCCCTTCTAATAAAAAGAGGGGAATTTTCCCCTCGTACGTGTGTTTATCATTAATATAAAGAGATAAAACTATAATAAAGCTTCACGCAATGTTTCAAACAACGCTTTATCAGCTTCCAAAAGTACAGGTTTAATATCGTTATCCTGTGCAATTCTGAAATTAGATGTAAATGTTTGAGCGTTATCGATAGCGACTTCTAAATTGTAACCATTCAAGACTGCAGGTGAGAAGAAAATAGCGCGATCAGCATCAGAATTATCAATTTTGTTTAGCTCAATCGCCAAAATTAATGCATCATCGTTCTTTTCAATAACTGTAATTGCGCCTTGTGCATCTTGTTTCTGAACAGAAACGAACTTAGAGATTGTGCTTTCTGTCAAGTCAAGCGTTGTAATTCCTTCAAGAGAACCGCTTGCATCTGTAAAGCCAGCACGATATTTTTTGATATCATCACAAAGAGTAGTAACGTCAATTTCGTCATTTGTGAACTCTACGCTTGCAGAGGTTACATCACATTGTGAAATAAGTGTTAGCTCGAAATATTTATCATTTTCAGTTGGTGCAGATGTTCCGTTGCCTACAAAAATACGACCTTTTACAACTCCGGTTGGGAATCCAGAACCGGTTTCCGCAATAGCAGTTGCAACATAGAATTTACCTTTTTCAAGCGTTGTTTCGCCGTTTCCTGTAATTTCAGTACCTTTAACACCTCTGTAAACTTTTCCGTCTTTACCTACAAGTCTTTTCTTTTCACTCATTTTAATTTTCTCCTATTTTATGATAAGTAAACAATCTTGTTACTGTTTCCAGTGCTAAACCATTGTTAGGGGTATTAAAGCCCCTTATAACCTCGCTATTATTCAGCAAAACCCTATAAGAAGGTAGTAAAACAATTTTGGCTAAAAATATATCAAGCTGCCTGCCAATATAACATGCATTTGAGTAATCAACATCATAAATACTGAATTGTATTGAAGTTCTACCGTCTGTATAGTCGTCAGTATCACAAAGAACTTGCCTTGTGCCGTTATTATTCAACGGATACATGACAATATACGGAGCTTTTGTGTTTTCAGGCACTTCTCCGAATCCGACGGTTAAATCAAACCCCTCAACAGTGAAAATATCTTTTATGTGGTTGTATAATTGTTGTTCAAACATCATAAGCCATTTTCCCTCTGTGCTTTCTTCCAAATCTGCGGGATTTCTTTTTGAACTTTTGCAGCAGCATTGCGCATAACAGGGTTAGGTTTTCTGTTCATAGTTCTTGTATGAGCCTTAACAGTAGCAACAATCGGAGTGATTTTTTTGCCGAATGCTTGAGTAATATCTCTTTCATGTTCGCTTACGTTTTCTTCGTAATTATCAAAGCCATATTCAATAGCTGCGGAGTATTTCGCTTTTGCAATAACTGCATTCGCTCCGTCATAGGCAATTTGTGATTTGTAATTACCTGTGTCGGTAGGAGCATTCTCAACAGCATTTTTTACAATAGCTTGCCCTGTTTTAGTAGTTAAATCTTTAACAGCTTTTTCCCATTTACTCAAATCAGGACTTTTGATTGTTACCTTTGTCGCCATTTTAAAATCCTATGAATTATTATAAAGTTGTTCCAATTTTTCTCTAAGAGGATTATAATCTTCTACTCTGTAATACTTTTCTGAATTAGAATACATATTGTGTTCGCATCTATAACAATGTGGACAATATCGCCAAGACGGATATGCATATTTAGTGTATTTATAAATCCAATCGTGTTTACCCCAAAAACAAAGTAGCTTGTGAAACATTAAATCCCTTCCTGTGCCCATTGCAGATTGTATTCGGCGTGCTGTCCTCTTTTGGGAATAACCCCTGCCACTCCGTCAAACTGCGTATTTTGTCCTGAAATAATGTATTTGTTGCCTTTGTACTCAATAACATCCTTGCTTTCAAACTTAACTTTGATTGAGCAAAAGAGTACCCCTGAGACGCTTGAAGTGTCCTTGCCGTTATTGAAAGTGTTTGAGTTACTAGGTGCTTGAATAAGCCCTTTAAAGCTTCCTACGGTTTTATATCCGCTTGGAACCCCAAACCCGCCTTTCTGATACCTTTGAATATTGATAGTTTTGTAATACTTTTCAATCATTGAACAAACCTTAATCGTCTATAATTTACATCTAACGCAGAAACAACCGCAGAAGGATAAGACAAAGAATCCACAGTGACATCTTCTAACGTGTAACTATAATTCCCGATTGATTCACTCTTCAAACCGTCAACGGTGCCACGAGTAAAGACATCATAATAAATCATTTGACTTATTGCCTGCTCGACATCTTGCGGTAGATTAATTACTGAATATATGTACTGGATTTCAGGATTAAATAAAGGATTGTCAACGGAAATAATCCCGTCTTGGATAGTTGCATAACCAACAAAACAAATTCCTTTACTTTCAGCTTTAACTAAATCTCTGGTTTGTGGTAGTGGTTTTATTCCTGTTAATCCTTGACAGCCACATTTTTGAAATGGTTTATCAAACCAATTATTCAACCATGTACAAACGCTTTGAATAGTTGAATAAATAGCTTTTTGGATTTTGTAATCTCCAGCTTGATTCACTCTGGTTGCCCCATCATTATCTATTTGATAACTGTAACCCCTTGTATAATCTTCGCCTGTTGTGTCGCATAAGAACACCCCCTCGTTAATTGTTGGAGTTGCTCCAATGTCGTCATATTCGCCGTTAAGTTTTACTGAAAATAAATCAATCATTGTTCAATCCTTTTAATTAATTGGGTCTGTAACGCTTTCATTTTACCCAGGCAAGCTGTTTTTAAAGACTTATCAGCTTTTAAACACATACCAAACTCATACAAATTTCCGTTAATATTCAAGCCATAAGTACCAGTTGGAGTAAAATAGGGTTGAATTGTTACAATATTTTTTTCATTAATGTATAAATTTAAGTCTTTTATAAACATACTTGCTCCTAGAATGGTCTTTTACCCACTAAAACAGTTCGTTCTTTTAATTGCCTTATGAACGATGCAGCGCTATCAGGAGCATCATCATGTAGGGCCTTTTCACTATATTCTTGTATTTGCTTAATATATACTTCATCAGTTCCCCTTATAAACTTTATGCGCTTCCAATTTGGATATAAATAAGTCATAATTTTAAAATGCTTATTCATACTCTCTTGATAAGTCGCAGTATTCGAAAATGTTTTACCCAGATAACCTTTGTCGTCATTTTTTTCAGTAAAATTTGTTCCACTTCTGTACTGTTGACGATAAAATGAAATATCGTTCAAACAATCATCTATGTGTTTCCCTTCCCATAGTTTACCGAAAATATAAATTATACCATTCTTTTCGTTCCCTATAGTTAATGCTGTACCATCTGTACCGTCAAAACCTTTATCAATATGAGATATTCCGTTATAAATAAATTGAGCTTCTACATCACTAGCCCACTGTACTCCTTTGAATGCATCATTAATCCATTCAGTTGGGTCTTGCTGATATTGAGCTAAAAAGGTTAATTCATCAAGTTGAATCTCTATTAAGCGTTCTGCATTATATTGTTTTGGTAATTGACAAACCCCATTAACTAAAAGGGGCCTTTTAATTGTTTCGTAATTATATCTGCTTATTAATATTCCGCTTAAATCTTGAACATGCAACCTTTGTTGAAGGTTTATAATCGGCACATTTGAGTTATTAAGCCTTGAGAGCAATGTACCTATGTAATACTGGATAACTTTATTTCGCAATGTATCTGAATATATATCAGCAGGTTTATTTGCATCATCTATCGCAAGAAACCCTGAAAACTTATTGGAAGCTCTTCGTCCTGCGCCATAACCTGTGATCTGTGAGCCGATAGAGGCAAATAAGCAAACTCCACCCTGCGAAGTTACTATTTTTTTAGTTGAAAAAGTTGCTTTTCCAGTTTCTTTTTTTAAATAATCCGCCCAAAATTCATCTATAGGCTTTGTTTCTTCATCTTCGTATTGATTATAAGTTGGAAACATCGCTTTATATACTGGATGTTCAAGAATTGCCTTAATACTTGTTGCAATATCTGATAACAAGCTTTGAGAATAAGACGTATAAATTATATTTGATTTTGGATTTTGGGTTAAACAGAAAATAAGAAAATATTTAGCAAGTGTTGTTTTTCCACTTCTCGGTGGTACATTGATATTAAGTCTTGTTGTTTGCCCTTTATAAATCCTGTCAAAATATTCAAAAAGACCTTGATGGATGGGTTCATATACAAATGGAGTTCCTTCAATAACCCTAAAAAGATATTTAAACCAAGTTTCAAAGCCTCTTTCAAGTAATCTTTTTCCGATATACTCATTCTTCAAGTCCGTCATTTATCACATCATCTATATGTTTATCAGTAGCTCTTTTCTCTTCTTGCGTAATAAATACTTTTTCTATGCCCAAATTACCTAAAATTTCATTTGTTTGTTTTTCTGGCGGTAAAATAGCTTTAATAAGCTCAATTTTTTCTTTTGTTGAGCCATGTTTGATTATATCAATAATATCTTCTTTTGTTATGAGCTTAGCGATTTCATCTCTTAATTCAGTTCTTTTAACCCACCCTTGCTTTTTAGCTTCTGGTGATGGCTGATTTTCAGAACTAAATCTATTGCCCTCTTTATTTCCTTTAACAAACTTTCCGTTGTTTCTTGTAGTTTTATCAACGGTTTTCTTTTTCGGTTTATCACTCATGAGCTTCACCAACAAAATTTCACATTCTAAATATAACGCATTGCAAGAAACCTGTCACCCTCGGTGATACTGCCTTATATTTTAAGAAGATTTATTTTTGTCTAAATTTTGTCTAAATTTTTAGATAAAACAAGATAATACAAAATAAAACTGAGTATTACTTTATGAGAATTTATATTTTACAAATTATTAAAAGTTAGATATAGTCTTATTTTTTCTTATAAATTCTTATAAAATAATACCAAGTAACAAGTAAAAAGTTGCACTCCACTCCCCTTTTAAGGGATAGGTCGCGCGTTCGAATCGCGCCAAGCGCAATTTTTTCAGTTTATATGGCGTGTGTTTTGTCTAAATTTTGTCTAAAAAATATGTTTTCCGACTTAGGAATAAGTTTTCTTATTCTTTCTGATGTTAGGTTTATAACTTCTTGTTTGCGCTTTATACCTTGATTAAGATATGTATTCAATACAACATTTGCATTATTACCCAATATAGAACTAATAACAGAGGCTTCAACTCCACTGCTTTCCATATTAGCTGCTGAATTATGCCTAAATATATGATAACCAATACCTA
>CAYUQM010000022.1:0-36113 GCA_964446855.1 uncultured Muribaculaceae bacterium | reverse complement strand
AATTAGAAGAAATATTAAAATTAGTGAAAGCATGAAGGCTGTTATTTCATCCATTTGATAAATGTAACATAAAAATAGGCAAAATGATTAATATCATTTTGCCTTTAATATAAATTAATAATTTTCCCAGATGTCTTTTGGAATGACTATATCCACTATTATGAAATAAGTTTCGATTTTGCCCTCCCTTTGTAAAGTATTTGCCTGTTCAACTAAAACTTTATTCTCATTATTATTGAAATCATAAGTGTCTATAATTTTTGCAGTAAAGCGTTCATTGAAGTCTATGTATATATTAATCATTGTACATTTATTTATACCAAAATATAAATCGGGATCAGCTTCCTTTGTAAATTCCAGATAATCTTTTGGAAGCATTGTATTAGGTTTGAACTTATATTTATTATTGTTTATAAAATTTTTCAGGGTCTGAGAGTGTATAATAGCACTTGCTAAACTGCTGTCATAACTAAATCGGACTCCTCTTGATTTTAGACTCATGCCTTGAGATTCCAACTTTTCTTTAACCGCAGTTCTGATACTTGGTTCTTCAATATCGATAAAAGAGTTCAGTAACTTCCCGTTATTTTCAATATAATCTAGGTTATCATTGAATTTTAAAGTGCTCAATTTCCATAGACTTGATGCTTCCTGAAAGATGATTGATGAAGCTTGAATTAGAGTATCTAAATCCGTTTGTAATAGTTTGAGTTTTTCTTCTTTTTCTTCTAATGTAAGTGTTTTATCATATTTTAGTTGTGTTGGTAATTCACAAAAATTCTTCAAACTTCGTTTTATATGTATGATTCTATTTATTGTAGATTCTATCTTTTGAGTCAAATCATATAATTCCTGAATGAAAAGTTTCATATCTTTATCCAATTTTGCAATTTTTTCTCTTACAAATTCTTTAGCCATTTTTAAAGAGATTAATGCTGATTCAAGCTTTTCTTGTTGTTCAATAGCATCCTTCTCTAGTTTAATTAATTGGGAATTTAACTCAACTTCATTAAGTTTAGCTGTGCGCAGAGTTTGTTGTTCCTTTTTGTATTCTTCTAAGTCTGGGTCTGGTTTATTATTTTCCTGAATTTCACTATTTTGCGTTGCAGAAATCTCTTCAGCTTTTTCTAATGGTTTCAATGGCTGTTCTTCGATAAGCTTTTCTGTTTCTTCAGACGGTTTCGAGATTTGTTCTTCTGTGAGTTCATTTTTCTCTTCTTGAGCTTTAGTGAAGGCTGTTTCTACTATATTCTTGTCTTCTTCTTCAAGATTAACAGGAATTTTTTCATAACTGCACTTGCAATGTGGGTGCGGGCGGGCAGCCTCGAATTCTTCTATAGAATTAAATAATCTGCCTTCCATTTCCTGACACTTTGGGCAAGCATTTGGTTCAGTAACCCATTTGTACCTGATATTGTTCTTTTCAACCGAGCCTTCTAATAACATGTCGCTCATAAACACCTCTTTTCTTATTAAATTAGTAACCTTTGCCGGCATTTATAACGCGTTATATAATTATTATTTCCGATACATTGCAAAAAATACAGTAAAAACGGCTTTAAAATTCAGATTAGTTACAAATAAAATAAAAAAGCGTATCAGGCATGAGTTTTGAGGATTGGCAGTGGCTCAAGATTCGTTACATTTCCATAATTGACGAGGGGGTGTCTTTGTGTTAGGATTACGTGACGGATATGTGAGGTTGTTTATGGATAAATTAAAAATTTATTTGGATAAAGATATTGATACCGAACTGATTAAGGGTAAAAAAAATGCGGTTATAGGCTTTGGCTCTCAGGGTTACGGACAATCAACCTGTCTCAAAGACAGCGGATGTGACGTTGTTTTAGGCTTAAGGCTTTCAGGGAAATCTGATGTAAAAGCTCGTGATTACGGGTTCAAAACAATGAGCATTGAAGATGCTGTTAAATGGGCTGATATCGTTCAAATCCTTATTCCTGACGAAATTCAGGCTGAAGTTTATGAAAAACAGATTTCCCCTAATTTGAGAAAAGGTCAGTATTTGATGTTTTCTCACGGATTTAATATCCATTACAAAAAGATTGTTGCGCCGGAAGGGGTAAACGTTATTATGGTTGCGCCTAAAGGCCCGGGGCATACAGTTAGAAGCGAATACCTTCTCGGACGTGGTGTTCCGTCTTTGATTGCGGTTTATTCAAACCCGTCTGGGGATGCAAAAGAGGTCGCTCTTTCTTATGCTTCCGCAATTGGTGCAGGGCGCGCGGGAATTATTGAAACAACTTTCAAAGAAGAAACCGAAACTGATTTGTTCGGCGAGCAGTCTGTTATTTGCGGCGGGGTTTCCGCGCTTATAAAAACAGGGTTTGAGGTGCTTGTTGAGGCTGGATATTCTCCTTATATGGCATATTTCGAAGTTTTGCACGAAATGAAACTGCTTGTTGATTTGATTAATCAGGGCGGGCTTGCCGATATGAGATATTCAATCTCAAATACTGCCGAATACGGTGATATGACCCGTGGACCTAAGGTTATCGGAGAAGAGTCAAGACAGGCTATGAGAGATTTGCTCAAAGATATTCAGTCAGGAGCTTTTGCTGATGAGTTTTTGGGTGAAATGAACTCAGGCTGCAAAAAATTCAACGACTTGCGTCGCGAAAACGCTGACCACCTGATTGAAAAAGTTGGGGAAGAAATTCGCTCATCTTTCAAATGGAACAATGAAGACAAGATTATAGACAGAAACAAGAATTAATGAAGGATAATTATGTTTAGCACAGAAGTTAATTATGAAGTTGTTAGTTTTTCGGTTGGGGATACTAAAGCCGGAACTAAAATGGGGAAATTACAGCTTAAAAATACTGAAGATAACAGTGTTTTAAACTGTATTTTATGGGAGGAAACTCTTAACAGGTTTGATGTTAAGCTTTTTCGTACCGGTAATATTGTAAGAATTGTAACAGCTTCCTTTAATGAAAAGTTTAATAATTGTCTGGTTTCAGCGTTAGAGCTTATAAAAGAAGCTAAAACAGGTCTTGAAGAAGCTGAAAGAGAACAGTATTACGAAGCAATTATTGATTATATAAACAAGATTGATGATGAAAAACTTAATGCGTTTATAATGAGATATTTTATGGAGCATAAAGATTTAATCAAGGTGATGCCTGCTGCAAAGGTTATGCACCACAACTATATCGGTGGTCTGATGGTTCACCTTCTTGAATGCTTGCAGTATGCGGAAGCCAATATGGAAATGTCAGAGTATAAGTTTAATAAAGATGAAATATTTGCAGCGTGTATATTGCACGATATCGGGAAAATATTTGAGTACACGATTGATCTTGAAACAGGTTTAATAGACTATAACGAGTCGTTCAGAAAAGAGTGGTTAACCCATTCGCAATACGGGTTTACAATTTGTATGTCAGAGGGGTTTAAAAATGTTGCAAAGATGATTGCGGCTCATCATGGCAGAAGCGATTGGGGGGCAATTATTGACCTTAACGAGAAAGATTTAGAACCTGAATTGTATTTTATCCATCTTGTAGATAACTTGTCTGCAAAATTTGGTAAAATAAGTGTAGCAAAATTGGAAAATATAGAGGCTTAAACCATTGTCAAAATTAGATGAAAAACATAACTTAAAAGGTACGCTCGTCTGTGTAGAAGGTATTGATGGATCCGGTAAATCTACTCAGCTTGCGCTGCTTAGAGATTGGCTTAAAAACAGTGGCAAAGATGTTATTTTTACGGAATGGAATTCATCGGAGCTTATTTCTCAGACGACAAAACTTGCAAAAAAGAAAAACCAATTATCTCCGAGGACATTTTCACTGCTTCACGCGGTTGACTTTGCGGACAGATTGAAACAGGTTATTGCGCCTGCGCTTAAGGCAGGATTTATTGTGCTTGCCGACAGATATGCTTATACGGCTTTCGCGCGAGATGTTGCAAGAGGGGTTGACCCGAATTGGGTTCGTAATGTTTATGACTTCGCGATTAAACCTGATTTGGCGGTTTATTTCGATATTGACCCGAAACTTTCAATGGAAAGAATTTGTTTCAATCGTGCCCCTAAGTTCTACGAGGCGGGTATGGACTTGAAGCTTAGCAACGACCCTTACGAAAGTTATATGATTTTTCAGGGCAGAGTAATTAAAGAGTATCAAAAAATGGTTAAGGAATACGGACTTGTTCAGCTTGATGCAACCGATTCAATCCACTCTAAGCAGGTTAAAATCAGAGAAATGCTCCGTGAAATTCTACAGGCAAAAGGTATTACAATCTAAGGTATATTATGGCAAGAAAAAAGTATAAAACAAAAAACGGTTACGAAGGCTTATTAATTGTAATTGAGGGAACGGATGGTTCTGGTAAATCTACTCAATTGGAACTTTTAAAGCGTTCTATTCAAGATAAGTCATACGGTGTTATGGTTTCTGAGTGGAAGACTTCGCGCTTAATTGCAAATGTAATTGATGATGCGAAGGAACGAAATTTGTTAAACGCCACAACTTACAGTCTGCTTTATGCCGCAGATTTTGCCGACAGGCTTGAAAACCAGATTATACCTGCGCTTAAATCGGGTTTTATTGTGCTTTTGGACAGATATTATTATACAGCACTTGCACGTGATGTTGTAAGAGGGCAGGATATAGATTGGGTTAAAAATTTGTATGATTATGCGCCCGAACCTGATTTAACGTTTTACCTTGATATGCCGGTAGATGTTCTTTTGAAAAGAATTATCGGGACAACGGGGCTTAATTATTACGAAAGCGGCAGAGATGTTGGGTTCTCTACGGATTTTTATAAGAGTTTTAAGATTTATCAGCAAAAATGTCTTGATGAATACAACAACATGAAATCCGAATATAATTTCAAATCAATTGATGGCACAATGAGCATTCAGGAAATCCACAAGATAATGAACGACGAGGTTCAGAAGATTTTGGATTCGGGCGTGCTTGCATAGAAGGGGTTTATATGAAAAAGATTGTAGTTTTGTTTTTGATTTTAATTCTATTAATAGAACCCGTTTTGGCGGCTGAATTTGTTCCAAGTTCGTCCAATTTGTCGAAGAAAGAGCTTAGAAAAGAACAAATGGATTTTTTGGTAGATAATCAAACGGGTAAATATGTTTTAGACTTAAATAGAGGTTTTTTGCTAAGAACATTTCTTAATAATGAAGAATTGGGACAAGAATTTTATGATAATGATTTAAATTTGATTTTTTCATCAAATGATAATCTAAAAATTAAGTATTTGGATTCTGATACGGATAAATTTAACAGATTTATTGTTTTAGAAAAAATTAATGAGCATAAGTTTGCTTTATATGATATGAAAAAACAAAAACTTACAGAATTTAAGTATGATGCTGTTACTACTACAGATTGGGGTAAAACTCCACTTGTTTATATTGATGGCAGGAAATACAGATTACAACCTATAAAAAATATATTTATCTCAACTGTAAATTCAAATGCTCAAGAATTAGGCTTGATAATTGTTTATTGTACACTGGCAATTCCTGTTATAATTTTAACTTTTCCGATATCAATTCCTCTTATGTACATGTTGATACAAGAAGGATGATGTTTATATTGATTTGAGAATAAAAACATTGTAAAAACCTAAAAATTGTGCTAAAATTTCCTTATGGAAATTATTGATTTTACATCTTTTTCAAATGCTTTGAACAGCCTTGTTGAGGTTATAGAGGTTTATAATGCCGATAAAAGTAATCTTATAACAAGGGATTCTATGATTCAGCGGTTTGAATATACTTATTCGCTGGCTTTGAAAATGTTAAAGAGATATTTTTCCGTAAGTGCATTTGTAGGTGACAATATTGAGGGGATGACCTTCAACGAAATGATAAGAAATGCAAATAAAATGGGGATTTTACGTTCTAACCTTGAGAAATGGGATGATTACAGGCAGAAAAGAAACAAAACTTCCCATACTTATGATGAGCAAACCGCAATCGAGGTCGTTTCGGTTATTGAAGACTTTAAGGCAGAGGCAGAATTTTTACTTGGCAAATTAAAAGAGAAATTATCTGATGAATAAGTTTGGTTTAGAAGAAAAGTATATTGGTTTTTTGCTGGAAGTTCTTAATAAAAATATCGGAAACAATCAAGCAAAATTTTATATTTTTGGTTCAAGAGCCAAGGGAACTTATAAAGAATATTCTGATATTGACATAGCAATCGATTTTAATGGCGAAAAAATGCCTGCTAATGTGCTGGCTAATATATCTTTTGATTTTGAAAATTCAACTCTGCCATATGAGGTTGATGTTGTTGACTTGAATTCTATTTCAGAAAAATTCAAGAATCTTATATGTAGCACCCTTACTGAACTTAATCTATAACGATTTCTTTCTCGTTACTGTAAGTAACGTAGCCGAGGTTCGCTTTCGGCGGCTTTTTGAGATATTTTGCTTTCGTGTAAATAACTCCGACTTTTGATGAGTTAGAGCCTGAGGAATATTGTTTTGCAAGTTTTGCGCATTCTAAAATAAGTTCATTTGAAGGTGTTTCACCCCGCAAGAGTACGTGCGAGCCCGCGCAATCTTTGGTATGAAACCATACATCATTGTCTTTTGCGAGTTTTGATACGATATAATCGTTTTGCTTGTTGTTTTTTCCGATGAATATTGTGTAATTATCTTTTATTATTTTTTCAGGTTCAGTCGCTTTGGACTTTTTTTCTTTCGGTAAATTCTCCGTTACAAGTTCCGGCTTAATCTCCAATAAATCTTCGTAAATAATGGCGGACTTCAGTGAATATTCAATCTGCTCAAGGTAAGTTTTTGTTTGAAGTAATTCTTGACACATTTCGCCAAGCTTTTGCTTAGAAGTTTTGCCTTTGTTGTAAAGCTTATAAAACCTGTTGGCGTTTTCTTTTAATGTTTTTGTTTCGTCCAGTTCAATTGTGATATTTGTATTGTTTTCATAATCGAAAACACCTATTTTTGAGCTGTAATCCTTACCCGCATAAAGATTTGCCATAATTAAATCCCCGAAAAGCCGGTATCGGTCGCAATTTTCTTCTCTTTTAATCTGGGTTTGCATTTTATCTAAAGAGTTTTGGGTGCGTTTTAATTTTTGATGCGTAATTGTCATCAAATGCGTTTTTAATAATTTGAATTTTTCTTCTTCCTGATAATGCGTAAAATAGTTGTCAATCATAGAGTTAACAGAGTTTTGCATAATCGCCTTGGGTAAAAGCTCTTCAAATAGTGAAAAATATTTGTAATCTCCGCTTATTGCGGGGCATAAGTCTTTTAATTCGACGAAATTTTTAAGTGCAGCAAGCGGCTGACCTATACAAAGAGAGGCAAAAGATTTTGAGAACCAGTAAAAGTCATTGCTTAACCTGTCGTAATTGATTTCTCCGCTATATGTCAGAATATCTGTTTTATTTTGTTTTGGCGGGTAGGCGTATGGTAGAGTTCCTGCCATTTCACGCACCTGACTTTTTTCTGCGCCGACATTGTGGGCACAGCCTATAATTACATTTGTGTCGTCGTTGTACAAAATTACGTTAGAATGTTTCCCCATCAGTTCAACCGCAAGGCAAAGATAAATCTTTTCGCTCAGTTCGTTGTAGGTTTCGATGTAAAACTCCATAATCCTCTCAAAAGGCGGCTGGTTAACCCTGCAAATCCTTGCATTTTCAAGATGTTTTCTTAAAAGCATACAAAACATCGGTGGCTTTTGAGGGATTTCAATCCGTCGGCGTTCTTCATTTTCTTTACTCATAAAGCAAATATGGTGAAGCTGTGGGTTGATGTTAATATATAATTTCCTAGATTCACCGTTTTTTCTTATAGAAAATACAAAGTCCCGTCTTGTCGGCTGTTGAATTTTCTGGATACGTGCATCCGTCAGAAATTCTTCATTTTCTTTTATAAAAGCTTTTAACGTAAGGCTGTCGAATGTAATCATAGGTCTATTGTATAACAAAAAATTTTGTTAGGCGCGGTGGTAGAGCGGTGTTTTTGGTTTAGTTTTGTAACATTTTTAACATTTTACCCGCAAAATTTTTATTTATGAGTTTTAATATAAATGTATATAATCAGGAGTGTGAAGTATGTTAGTGAGTTTAAAACCGTCTTTGAGCTTTAAGGCTAATCTAAAGCCTAACAGTGCTGATGACATTCAAAAGGATACTCCTGTTAGAGATGGTGTTGCTGATGTTGCAAAGTTCTTTGTTTCTACATCGGAAATGACAAGAGCTACCGTTAAGGGTGCTATTTCAGGTTTTCTTGCCGGTACCTTAGTTGCGGGGTATAAATTTGTGACAAAGGTTCTGCCGAATACATTTAAAGAAGGTAACTCAATCTTAAACGCGTTCAAAAATCCCGCAAAAAGTATTGGCACAAAGGGTAATCTTACCGCTGTCGGAGTTGCAGTCGGGGTATTTCTCGGAAACATTGTACTGGGGAAACTTCGCGCAAATCAAAGAACTGCAAATGTTGACCATCAACTATATACAGGTCATCGAGATGTTTAAAAATAAAAAAAGAAGTCTTTGTTAGACTTCTTTTTTTATATTATCCGAACCATCCTGTCCTAAAGAAACTACTGTTAAAATTACTCATGCCCGGCCACATCGGTGTTGTTGATGTACTATAAGTTGGCATTGACATATTCCATACACTCGGATGGTTGTAAAATCCACAACCCATCATGTTACCCATCATTCCTAACTGCCAAGTTTGCATGCTTGCTTGGGTAGTATTTTGAAGTGCTTGTTGACCATCGCCGTTTGCTGCATTCTTGGCAATATATCCCAAGTTACTACCAGTATATTCTCGCAACTCAGCTGCATTCTGCGTAGCTGCCGCATTCCCAAACAGGTTAATTCCGGCATAAGATATACTATCACAGATATTTTTACCTTCCGCGCGGGATTTGAGCACATCGAGACCAAATGTTAGTCCGTCATTCATATAGCTTAGTTGTCTATTTAAATCAGCCCAATTCATGTTTATACTCTCCGGTTATATATGTATATATAAAATATTTATTCAATAAATAATTGCCTTTTTGTACTAATTGTGTAAAGTTATGTAACGAACTAATGTAAATCTTTAAAGTTTTCTATCTGCTATGCCGATAGTAATTATGTAAGGAATTAAAGGGATACAGTTTATGGCAATCAGTGTTTATGAACAATTGAATAATATGGGATTAAACATTGATAGAGCGACTTTACAACAGGTTTCTCAATCAATATTGAAACGTGCTGAGCAAAAAAATGCTCAATATAATGTTGATAATGCCCGAAATTTTTTCCAACAAAGAGATTTGGGAGTAGATTTATATAACGGTAAAGTTGAAGCTGCTACAGCTAAACAAATTGCAATGAATAATTCCGGACTTCAGGTGCAGTTAAATCAAAATACACTTGCATCTATAAATTATTTAAATTCAATGGCAGCACAAAATGTACAAAAAAATGTTGAAGGCAAAATGACAGTCGCAGTAAATGAGATTACACTAAAAGAGCAAACTGCTCCGGTCACAGTGTTCAACACAATCGTCAGTCAAGAAACCTCAAAAGATAAAAACGGTTCAAATCCTTTTTATCATGGCGAACTTTTGATGGGCTCCTCTAAAAAAGAAGAAAACAAAGATGACATAAAGGCTATAACAACAAGCGTATTTGCCTAATCAACAATATCATCTATATGGTCTTCATCAAAAGATTGAAAGTTTATATCCTCACTACTATTAATACTTCTAAGTAGAGATTCCTCGTGTTTTTTCTTTAAAATTTCTTGAGTTTTTATAAGTTCTTCTTGTTTTTTAGCTTCAATTTTTTTCGCGTTAATAACGTTAGCAACATTCATCATTGCAAGAGAATTAAGTGTAGCTCGCAGGACAGCACTTCTATCCATATATTTGTCGTGTCCCTGCTCTTGGTATTCTTCATCATTTTGTTGTTGGGCAAAGTATTCTCCACCTTGTCCCATTTTATCGTCTTGGGTACGTGCAGCGGTGCCGGAGATATCGCCGCTTTTAAAATTGAAAGCGCCTCCAATTCCGAAAAATCCTGCTGACCTATTATCGACCATGATTCGTTAACCTCTACACTTGTAAGCTTAAGTTTATAAGCCCCCATGCTTTAATTATTCTACCTACGTGTTAAGTATAGAAAATTTAATGGTATTTTAAATCCTCTAAATAAATTATTTTGCTATATAGTTAATAAATGTTTACATAAAACATGTTATGCGAACCTCTCGTATCAATATGCCAGCGTTTTGCATTGGCACTTTTTTTCTCTTTGATTGCGAAGCAAAGAGAAGAAAAATCCCCCAAAAGAAGAGAAACACGCTACCGTTTTCTGCGTTGCTCCGCATCGCTTTGACCGAATGACTGTTAGTTTTGTGCTAACGCACAAAATCTTTCAGCCGAGCTATCGTGCTAACGCACACGCTCGGCGAGTTCCCTCCCTTTTTGAGGGAGGGTTAGGTGGGTGCTAATTGCGCCGCGTTGTCCTTAGCGGCGCTTAAAGGTTTTACGAGCGTAGCGAGTAAAACGAATAACCATTCAATCAAATCGGCGCCACAGGCGACGAAGAAAACAATTGCGTGTTTTTCTCTTTTGAGTTACTTTTCTCTTTTTTCTTCGCAACAAAAAAGACAAAAGTAACAAAAGCGAATTGCTCATAAAAGTTTACGATTAAACAATTAGCTGGATTGCCACGCAAGGCAAGCCTTGCTCGCAATGACATGTGCTACGCAATAGATACACATAACATGTTTATGAAAGATTATGCAGAATATGAATGCGGAACGTACTGGCGTCCGTTCAATTCCTTATCAATATGATAAAGGATTGAGGATTCAGTTCCGAACATTTTTATCTTTTTAATTACATCAAGCACAGTTGCTTCTTCTTCAACCTGTTCAGATATGTACCAGTTGATAAAATGACGAGTTGCCATATCACATTCGTCTTCAGACAGTTCGGCTACACATCTGATGCTTTCGGTAACAAGTCGTTCGTGTTCAAGTATCATTTCAAATGTCTGAAGCGGATTTTCGAATTCCTTTGCAGGTGCTTCAATTTGGGTAAGATCAACATTTCCGTCGCGTTCAATTATGTAATCAAATAGTATCATTCCGTGGTCTACTTCTTCTTTAGCTTGAATTTTTGTCCAATGAGAAAATCCTTTAAGACCAATTTCGTCAAAATAAGCAGACATAGCAAGATACAAATAAGCGGAATAGAATTCCTTATTAATTTGTGCATTTAAAATGTCCTCTACTTTTTTATTAATCACTTTCGCCCTCCCACAAGCCGTGCAAATTACAAAAAGCATAAGCTTTTTCTTTACCGATTTGACTGTTTTTTAACATTTTTGGTTCATCTCCAGGGTTTAGGTAATGTAGTTTTATACATTTTTTGTCTTCGGAAATTGTTTCGATAAACATAATATAATGTTCGTTTGTCATAGGATGAGGTTCTTTGCCGACCTGAATAACAATCCCGTCTTTATCTGTATATTTGTAGACCGGTATATGGTATTCGGTGTTAACATTTTCCGTTGTGTTTGCATTAATTTTTTTCATCGGCTGACCACAGCAGACAAGCTCGCCTTCTCCGCTGAGCAGAACCTGAACGAAATTCCCGCAAATATCACAGCGGTACATTTCTAATTTTTCTGTCATATTTGACCCCTTTCTCTATCGAGATTTTAACGATAAAGCAGGCTTTGCACATTAGCCGTCGGGGTAATTTATCTTCTGGCAGAGTAGTCAAAAATTACAAAATCAATCCTGTTGTCCGTGAAATTTTCTTTTGAAACATTTCCGTAAAATGGCATTATTTCCCCAAACCCGATGGGGTATAATCTTTCGCTGTCGACGTTTCCGTGGGTTATAAGATATTCGGTCAGGACGTTTGCACGGTGAATACTTATTTCCCAGTTTTCCTGATAGCCGCTTTCGGAAGTCATTTTTTCGTCGGTGTGATTTTCGATTGCGCAGTTGTTGTTAAATAGTTTTAGTATTTCTGCAATAGTATCAAGAAGGTTCATTCCTTCATTGGTTAATTTTGCGGAATTTTTGTAGAAGAAATTTTCTTGAGGTATACTTACGATTAGTCCACGCGGGACTTGGGTGTAGGTAATTGAATTGTGAAGGTTGGGCAAGTTTTCTTTGAATTTTGTTTTGACAAAAGATACCCTTGCGTCAAAGTTTACGTTAATGCAGACATCAGCTTCCTGTACTGCTGATGCGTGGTGTGTTAAAAATGTTAGTAGTGTAAAAATTATAAAAAGCTGCTTCAAAACACAATCCCTCAATTTTATTATTGATTGAGGGATTGCGGAAACGTATTAGCTGACAGACTAAGGCTTTAGGATTGAAGTAACGGTACAACCGTTAAAACATTTCTGTGCACATTTTAGAATGTCATCTGATGTAACTTTGTTTACGCGTTCTCTTAATTTTTCGTTGAAATCAAATCCAACACCCATTATTCCATAATTCGCATATATTAATGCTTGGTTGTTGTTTGTTTCTCTTGAAAGTGCCCAGCGTCCAAACAAGTTGTTCTTAGCGTTAAGCAATTCATCTTCGCTTACCGGGATAGTTTTAATTTTGTTGATTTCTTCTTCAAAACCTGTAAGGGAAACTTCAATATTTTTCGGTTCTGTTGCTATATATATGTAGAAGTTTGCGCATTGTTTGTAAGTTTCGTAAGAGCTTCTTACAACATAAGCAAGTCCTTTCTTGTCTCTCAGTTCTAAAAATAAGCGTGAAGACAGACCGCAGGAGCCTAGTATTATGTTTAGTAACAATAGCGCAGGATAGTCTTCTGATGTTATTGTTTCTGCCAGCCAGCCCTTAATTATATGTGCTTGATTTGCGTCAGGCTTAAGAATTTCAACATATTTGTTTTCTGTTAATTCAGGAGCTGCAAATTCTTCTCTGTTTTCTTGAGATACAGGAAGTGTTCCGAGGGTATCATTAATAAGCTTTTGTGCTTCATTTATGTCGATATCGCCGACAACAGATATTACTTTTTTGTTGGAATTTAGGAATGCATTATATAATTCCAAAACTTCTTCTTTTGTAATTTTATCAATATTTTCGAGTATAAGTGTATTGGTATTTCCGTAAGGGTGATTTTTGAATAGTTCTCGATAATAATTATCAACAACTTTTGCGCGCGGAGAATCTAATTCTGCAACGATTTCTCCTTTCATTTTCTCTAGTTCTTTTTCAAAGTCGTCAAATGTAGAGTTTTTTATTACATCATCAAGAATTTCCAGTGCTTTTGAAAAATCTTCGTTAAGGCAAAGGAATTTTAAGCGGATATAATCAGTCTTTGAATCAGTTGAAAACTCTATAGCATAAGAATCTAATTCTTCAGCTAATTGTTCAGCTGTTCTGTTTTTTGTACCCTGCATCAAAAGGCGCGCCATTAAACCTTCTGCGCCAGGTGTTTTTTCTGTTTTGCTGCTTTGAACATTAATACATAGCGCAACGCGCGGGGTGTTTGGTGTCCTTTTATAAAAAACTTCGATATCGTTATTCAGTTTAAAAATTTTTGTATCCATAAGTATCTCCTGTGCATTAAGTCTAGCATAAAAAAAGTGGATTGTAAACAAATGTAACAGAATTATAAAGTCTTGAAATCGAGAGTTTTGAAAATTGTTTATATATACAAGAGAACTAAAATAAGAGAGGCGAGAGTTATGGCTATTTCTAATTTACAAGAAACATTACTGATGTACACGAAGCAAAAATCAATGATTAACAACAAACTGTCAAATGTTATGTTTAACATTACAGCTGCAGCCAGAGAAGAAGCTGAGTTGCAAGATAAGTATAACCAGAGAGAACGGAATTATTACTATCAATATTCAGGTCAAGAAGGTATGCAGGATGAATATAACGAAGTAATGGAACAACTTCTGAAAGAACATGAATATGATCTTGCAAATCTTCAATCTTGGGAATCCGAGCTTGAAATGGACAAAAATAATTTTGAAACAAGGTTAAATATTATTTCTCAGTATGAGTCATCTTGGCAAAAATTATTATCAACAAACATCAAGAACGATTTCTCATACGGCGGAGCTCAACAATAGTAAATGTAGAATATATAAAAAGCGGTTTAAAAACCGCTTTTTTGTTGTATTATATGTTTATGATTAATGAAGATAAGGATAGGCTTGGTATTTTTATTGTTCCAACGGGTGTTGGAGCGTCGATTGGCGGATATGCCGGAGATGCCAGTTGTTGGGCAAGAAAGTTTTCTAATATCGCGAAGTTGATTGTTAATCCTAATGTTGTTAATGCCGGCGGATTTTCAGGTATTAATGATAACATGTTTTATGTTGAGGGATACTCTCTTGATGAGTTTGTAAGCGGTAATATTAATATTCAACCAATAACTTCTCCTAACAAAGTAGGGGTTGTTTTTGATAAGGCTATTCCGGAAGATGTTTTGAATGTGCATATTAATACGATTAATGCAGTCAAAACTGTTTATGGAGTAGACGTTTTGGCGTATGAGATAACGCAAGGGAATGTTGGTGTTGAGTTTAAACTTGATGATAGCGGAATTTCAAACGGAAACGTGAGAAATATGGATACAATGCTCGTTGCAGCTGAATCTTTATTGAAAAAAGGGTGTGATGCGATTGCATTGGTTTGTTTGTTTGAAGATCCGGAGGAAATTAACGAAGGGTATGCTGATGGTGAAGGAACTGATCCTGTTGGTGGGGTGGAAGCAATAATTTCACATTACATTTCTCAAAAATTAAATGTCCCTTGTGCTCATTCTCCGGCGTTCAGGGATTATCAAATATCTTCTGATTTGGTTAATCCAAAATCTGCATCAGAATATATTACACCGACTTTTTTACCTTGTATTTTGTTAGGGTTAGCTCAGGCTCCTAAAATTGTTAAAAACGCAGGGGTTTCAGTTCATAATGTTGATTTTTTAGTTGTTCCATACGATGCTATGGGTAGTTCTGCTGTCTTAGGGGCAATAGAAAATGGTATAAATATATATGCAGTGAAAGAAAACTCTACTGTACTGGATGTTACGCCTAAAAAACTTGGTATTCAACAATATGTAACAGTTACAGAAACTTATGACGAATTGTATAAGCTTTTAAATCGGTAAGTGTTTATGTTTTAGTTTTAAGCCTACTAATTTCCGTTATAAATTCTTACGTAGTTCCAGTATGTTCGAAGAACTTTTTTTACGTAGTTTTTAGTTTCCGGGTAAGGAATTTGTTCAATAAAGGAATCTGTTTCTTGATAATAAATTGAAGATTTCCAATTGTTTACAGATCCTATTCCTCCGTTGTATGCGGCAATTGAGGATACGTCCAGCCCGCCAAGGAGACTTCTTAGCTGAGCATAATAATAGTTCCCCAGTTTTATATTATCTTCAGGTTTTAATAGGTTATATCCGGAAATTGAGTGATTGGAGGCTACTTCGGATGCTGTTGCAGGCATTAGCTGCATCAACCCTTTTGCGCCGACAGAACTTAAGGCTTGTGGGTCAAAGTAACTTTCTTCTCTAGCAATAGAGAGCATTAGAGGTGCCACATTACCTGTCTTGTTTGCTGCATTTTGGAATTCATCATAAAACATTACAGGATATACAAGTCGCCATCTCAAATCTCGTCTGTCTGGTTTCGGGTTAAGCTTTTCCATTGCATCGCGTGCAACAACCATTGCCTGTTTGGTGTCTCCTTTTTTATAAAGAACCCAGCTTTTTATAAAATCGTCATATCTGTAATATTCTTCTAAAACTTCAAAGTCTTTAAGCGTAACTAATTTTTCAAGAAAATCATGTTTTCGTTCATATGGGAATTCTATAGGTTGTTCTTTTATGAAGGAGGTGATTAAAGGACCTCTGGAGTGATTTAGGTGCAAATACGCACGATATGCGTAGTAATTGTCAGGGAATTTTGAAATCACACTTTTGTAATAGCTCATGTATTCTCTATACGCTTTTGTATTTTCGCTTAACCTACCCATATAGTACATAACCATGGGAACATATTCTGAAGTTTTGTATTTGTTAAGGAAGGCGGTACCCAAACGTTGAGCATTAATGGTGTCATTCGCTCTTACCAGATGTAAAAATATTTGAGACTGTGCATCATCTACGAAATCGCTTGTAGGGTACCATAAATATAAGTTTTTATAACATTCAGGTTTTTCTTGGGCCGGACTATAACGGCATTTTATATCCATAAGGTAATCTTTTCCGCGAGATTTTGTCAGTCCTATTAATTTAATTGCTGTTTGGTATTTTGATGGAGCATATCCCATATACGTATCTATTGAAGAATAAACATCTTCTTTATCTACATATTCCGCATTCCCTTGGAGCCCCCATTCTGTTAAAAATTCTACACGGGCTTTATTATTCATTGCCGCTGCTATTTTAACTTCTAGAGGCCAAGCATTCTTTAATTCAGCTTTCGACGCGTATTCTGAGGCTTTTTCATAATTCCCGAAAAGGTAATATGATTTTGCTATTAGAAGGTAATCATCTTTAGTAATGGGGTTATCAATAGAGCTCCAGTTAGATATAACGTTTAGCGCAAGTCTTCCTCCGGGAGCTTTTTTGAGGTAATGTCTAAAATGACTTTCTATTTCCTGTTTTGCAGATAGAGGAAATATTTTTTCTTTTTGATATTTTTTTAGGTCAATCAAACCTGCATAATATTCTGATGCTATTGCATAATCAGAATCAGCTTGGTTTTTAATTATGTTTTCGAAATATTTTTTTGCGCGAGAGGGTTCTTTTTCAATTAAAATTTGTGCCAAATTATATTTAACACGTGTGGCAAGTATATGCTTAGGATATAGTGTTAAAAATAAATTATATTTTTTTATTGCACCGTTAATATCATCTACTTTTTCAGCGCATATTCCCTGATGATATATTGCAAGTGGTTTTAGCTGAGATGCAAAGATTATTTTTGAAAATTTAAAATAAGACCTAGAATACTCTTTTTTATTGTATAAGTCTAATGCTTCGACATAAATTTCATCTGTTCTGTGAGGAGGTTGTGCAAACATTACGTAAGTACTTACTCCGACAGCACAAATAATAAGGGTCGCCACAAATAATTTAAGGCTCTTTTTACAATCTTCCATACCACTCATTGTACCATATTAACAGAAATATTTCTTAAAATGAATTTTTCAAAAAAAGTTTACAAAATTGAGTCTATCCGATATAATTGCAGTAGGAAGAAGAGAGATTATGGAAGACAATAAAACAACAGTACGTCCTTGGGGATTTTTTACTAACCTTACACAGGGTGAAGGTTACCTTGTGAAAATTATTCATGTTAATCCAAAACAAAAATTATCTGTTCAGTCGCATAATCACAGAAGTGAACATTGGGTTGCTGTGAAGGGTACGTCGCTTGTTATTTTAAATAGAGAGGAAATCTTATTGCAGGAAGGCGAAAGTATAGATATTCCGCTTAAAGCTGTGCATTCTCTTCAAAATCCGTCTGATAAGGCGATTGAAATAATTGAAATTCAGCGTGGCGATATGTTGTCTGAAGATGATATTATAAGATATGAAGATATTTACGGAAGAGTTTAGAATAATTTAAAAACATTTTCCAGTTGTTTGTAGTATCCGCTGTTTAATAAGCGAAAGAAGCATTCTGTTGATTTTGGAGCAAGCGCGCAGACCCATTCTTTGTCAATATAAAGTCCTTCTACTAATCTGGCAAACAGTTCGGTTGGGCGTTTGTAATACTTTTGCAGCCGGTTTATTCTTGCAGAAACTCTTGATTGTTTTTTCTGAAGAGAATGTAATTTTATGTATGCCGCAAAGGCTTCCGGCATGTCGGGAAAGTCTTTTTCAATAGTGGTAACTGAAATTATTTCTGTTCTTTTTTTTAAAAATCCTGTTAAAAGTTTTACTCTATCATATTTCAAAAGATATTTTGCATTAGACTTTTTAATATATTTGTCAAATTCTTTGAATTTTTTGGATTTTAAAAATTTAGGGTAATCTTTTTTTATGATTTTATCATATTCTTTTATTTGCTGTTTAATCCTGTCCTTATGCTCATATAACTTTATGCAAAGTGAATTTTCATCAACAAAGTTTGTAACCTGTATAAGTTCTTTCTCAAATTCAGGGTTTTCCTCTTTGAATATTTTATCAAAACTGCCACCTGTATGTGTAATGTTAGGTTCAAGTCCGTAGTGAATATAATGTGCAAATTCATGTAATAATGTTGGTACTACTCTATGGGGCGGAATGTTTTTAGAAATATCTATTCTGTTTTTTAAAAAGAAACCTAAGTGCCCACGGGCTTTAGTGGTTGTGTTGACCTGAATGCCCAGACTTTTTAAGTAATTTATAAGCTCTTTTTCTTCCATAATATTATTGTAACATAAAAACAGCCTCGAATTTTCGAGGCTGTTTTTATGTTTTGTAGATTATAATATTAATAAGATGCAACTGTTTTTGTACCTGAGGATAATTCTTCAAGAACTTCTATAGCTTTTTTTAACTGGACATCATTTTTGTTTTTAATATCTTCCTCTGTTAATTTTACAACTACGTCAGGTGTAATACCTTTTTTATTAATGTCAGTTCCGTTAGGTGTTAAGTATTTTTGGATTGTAATATTAACTCCTGCGTCATACGGAAGTTTATTAATTTCCTGAACAAGTCCTTTACCGAAAGATTGTTCGCCGACAATGACGGCTCTACCGTTATCTTTCATTGCTCCGGAAAAGATTTCGCTTGCGGAAGCGGAGCCCTTGTTAATTAAAACTACAACAGGTTTTTTTGTAACTACGCCTCTTGTTGCATTTTGGGTTTCTCTGTAACCGTCTCTGTCAACGGTTGATACGATTACTCCATTGTTTAGGAACATATCTGAAATGTATATTGCATTACTTAATAAACCACCCGGGTTTGAGCGTAAATCAATAATAAACCCTTTTTTGTTATAACCTTGTTCTAATATTGAGCGGAATTCTGTGCCTGCATTACGGCTTATAAAAGAGCTTAATCTGATATATGAAATATCTGATGGCATTTTTATATTTTCAGGGATTTTTTGTGAAATTGATTTGATTTCAATATTTGCGCGTGTTATGTTATAAAGTTTAGGCTCTTGGTCTTTGCGCTTTACAAGAAGTGAAACTTGAGTCCCTTCTTTACCTCGAATTTGATCTGCTGCCTTATCTACGGTAATCCCTTTAGTGCTTTTTCCGTTGATTTCAAGAATTTCATCATCTGCTTTTAGTCCTGCTTTTTCCGCCGGAGTGTCTTCAATTGGGGCGATTACAGTTAATTTTCCGTCTTTTACAGCTATCTGAATACCGATACCTTTTAAAGACCCTTTAATTGAGCTTGTTTCTTCTGCAAATTCTTTAGGGTCAAGAAATTTGGTATACGGGTCATTTAAACTGGCAATCATTGTGTTAATTGCAACGTAAGCATCTTCATTTGTTACAATTTGGTTATCGTATTTGTGGCGCCACTTGTTCCAGTTTTGGGCGTTATTTGTTTGGTCTACAAACTTTGCATTTACAAGTCGCCAAACTTGGTCGTACAAATCTACCGGAGTGTACGCCATTACGTTATTGTGTATAATACACCCGAATAATAAAATAAATGTTCCCACAAATATTAAGCTTTTTTTCATAAGTTTTCTCATTCTCTAGTTTTCCTCCAGATTCCCCTTAATTATTTTTTCGCTCAAGCTTAATTACTTAGATGTTATTTATGCAAAAAAGTTTCCGATAAATAATAATTAAGAGTAATCTTACAATTATAATATCATAGTTGGGACTTTTTGTATATCCGAATTATTATAATCCTGTACTATGGTTATAATTGAATATATTTTTGCAGGAGGGTTTTCCGTTCCAACCTATATCGCGGCAGTGTAAGTAATCTACGTTCCCGTTTCTCAAAACCCAAGCGGCACAACCAAGACCGGACACTTTGCCAAGACACTGGTCCTCAAAAGAATGGGTAGTATCTCCTGACATTCCTGCAGGGTAAACCCCGTTTCTTACAATATAAAACTTGTAAACATCAAAACCTAATTGGTTCGGGTTTTTCATGCCTGTTATATCAATGAACATTTCTGCGCATACGTTTTGGATGGAAGTGGCTGTTCCTCGACTGGTTTCGCAAGTAGTATCAATAATTTTTAAAGCGTATAATGTCCCATCTGCAATTCTAAATGTTGAGTAGTCTCTGTCAGTACCTAAATTCAATCCTGTAGATATTCCATCCAGACCTAGTATTTCTTGATCTGGCCAGCAGCCTCCATTCCCCTTGCAATCTTTGGAAATGTTGTAGTATGGTGTTAATTTTTCTTGTAACGACATTGCTGCAGCGCCACCATTCCCTTCTTCAGGCAAGTCCAGCCAGTAGTTAGGTGTATTATTTTCAACAATTGCCAGAGCAAAAGCTTGTGATAAAACGCTATATGATTTTTTTAATTTTGATACAACTTCTTTTTCCCGACTGTTTGCGAGGAGCATTGGCATAGTCATTGCCGCAACAATTCCTATAACACCTAATGTAATTAGGACTTCTGCAAGAGTAAAAGCTTTTTTCATAAAATCTCCGTTTGATATTTATAATTTATATTATCATTATAACATTTTTTTTTATCTCTGCAATATAGGTTATGAAAAAATCAACTGTTGAATATACAAATGAATGTATTCTTTTTAAGATTTTCATATAAATTAAGGAGGTAACGATGACAAAACCAATTTCAAAATCAATTCTTAAAGTTGCAGAAAAAAGCGAATCAAACAAAATAGTATTGTTTACAAACCATTTAAAGATAGATGGTGAAATTTATAAAAAGGATGGTAAGTGTGAAGAATGTCACGAGGATATTTTAACTCTTACAAATGCTCTTGTTTGCAGATTAAATGATTATTGTACTTGCGATGAAGACGATTGTGAGTGTAATGACTATGTGTGCTTTCGTTATGATTGGCTAAATATATGTGTGGACGAAATAGTTGCATATAGTATTTTGGGTGCAGATGACTTTAGCTAAACAAAAAACTCCCGTAAATTATTACGGGAGTTTTTTATAATCACAAAACTAAACTAATTCAGCAACTTTAGATGCATTTTTAGAAGCGATTTCCACTAATTGCTTAGCTGTAGCAACCATAGAAAGTTCTGAATTCATTTTGTTGATGCAAGATCCGCATCCGATAGCTGAAGCACCTGCAGCAAATGCAAGTGGTGCAGTTGTAGGGTTAATTCCTGTAGCTGTCATAACCGGAATTTCAATATTTCTTGTTAATTCAATTGTGTTAGAAATAGTTAATTCAGCTCTTTCCATTAATCCTCTAACTCCATCAGCCTGAGAATCAGCTGAGAAGTGACCTTCTGTTTGGATTAAGTCAATATTTCTGGCTTCAAGTTCTCTAGCCAATTCAATTTGATCTGCGATAGAAATTTCGCCAGGAATAGTAACAGAGAAAAATACTCTGTTGTCGCCGATTAAGCTCAAAGTTTCGTCAACAAGATTCAGAACTTGGTCTTTAGAGAAAGAAATACCTTTTTTGTAAAGAACATCAAAGTTGCCGAGTTCAATAGCATCAGCTCCAAGTTCAATAGCTCTTGCTAATTCTGACGGAACGATTGATGATACAAATAAAGGCATATCTGTCATCCTTCTGATTTCAGAAACAATATGTTCGTCTGCGCAGATGTCAATAGCGCTTGCGCCTGAAATTTCTGCTGATTTTACCACTTTTTTAACGTTATCAATATCAAAGTTGTCAATACCTGCAATAACTTTTACAGCTCTTTTTTCAGATAAATGTCCTTTGAATACATCAATTCTACTCATATTTTCTCCTTCTTGTTTACTCCTGTGTAAAACACAGTTTGAATCATAATTTACTTTTGAGAGTCATTATACATTAAAATTATAATAATTTCAAGAACTAACCCTAAAACTTTTTAATTGGAGAGTGAAAACCCACAAAAAGGGGAAATAATTTAAAGAAAAGAGGTGGTTTAATGATTATAAGAATTTTGATAATAGCTATGTTATTTAGTCTGAACGTTTCGCAGAATTATGTGTTTGCTGCGCCGTTAATTACTGATGAAGAAATAAATATAACCGTATATGAAAGGATAAATCCTGCAATAGTTTCTATTGATGCAGAACTGGAAGACGGTGTATCGGCTGGGACCGGGTGTATTGTGAGTTCAGACGGTATGATATTGACAGGCTCGCACGTAATTGATGGTTGTAAGTCTATTGAAGTAACGATGTTTAACGGGCAAACGTACAAGGCACAGGTCCTTTCAATGATGGGAAAGAATAAAGATCTCGCGCTTTTAAAAATCACTCCAAAACGTCCTTTACAGACAATAAAGTTCGGGGATTCCGCAAACGTAAAGGTTGGGCAAAAAGTTCTTGCAATCGGGAATCCATTTGGCTTCTCTGGAACATTGACTCAGGGTATTGTTTCCAGAATAGATTATGTTAAAGGCAGAATTCAAACCGATGCTGCAATTAATCCGGGATGTTCCGGTGGGCCGTTGCTGAATTCTTCAGGCGAAGTTATAGGGATCAATCAGTCTATTTATAATCCGGACAATAATATTTCAAATATCGGTATTGGTTTTGCGATCCCGATAAATGATGCAAAACAGTTTATACAGCTTACAAAAGTAAGTAAAAAGTAGACTAGCTCCACTTGACTAACCTATACGTAAGTGCGATAATACGGATATGAGTGAGAAGGTTAGTTTGACGGCGCAAAATCGCCTTATAATTTCAGGGTTATTGTTAAGTACTGTATTAATTATAGCAATTGCTATTTTTGCTATATTCAATATTCAGCAAAAACTTAATCAAGGTTATCAAAATTTTGGACAAATTATTTCGAAAACGCTTGCTATTGAGAGTGTAGAAATTATTAAGGATATTCCGCAAGCTCAAATCCAAAATACGCTTAAAGCTCATTCCGATATGCTGCTTATGGGGCATAGTGATATTGTTCTGATTGAATTTCGTGATAATAACGGTGAGCTCATTTATTCAACAAGAGATGATTCAGAGAAACAGAACAAAAAATCAAGCATAACGGTTACTTCACCTTTAACTGTTTCAGGAGATGAAGAAACCTACGGTTCTGTTACGGTAGGTCTTTCCGGCAGATTGATTTCTCAGATTACTTCAACGACAAGAACCTCATTGATGTTTGTGTTTTCGGTTGCGTGGCTTGTTTTTGCTTTTGTAATACTAATAAATACCTACCTTATTACCAGAGAGCTTCGAATACTTCAAAACGGGGTAAAGAAGATTTCAACAGGTGAGTTTGGCTATAAAATAGAAAGTCAGGATGTGAGTTCAGAGGTAGAAGGACTATTTAATGCTTTTAATGACATGTCTAACAGGCTTCATCTTTATGAAGAACAGAATATTGATAGAATTATGCTTGAAAGAAATAAGTTTGAATCTGTTTTGATGAGTATTGCTAACGGGGTTGTTGTATGTGACAATGATGACAACGTCGTTTTAATAAATAACCATGCACAAACTCTTCTTGAGGTCACTGAAGAGCAGTTTTTAAATACCAGAATTCAAAATTATATTGATACTTCCGAAAATTACTGTTTTAAAGACAAAATTGAACAGTTTAAGGATACTCCGCTTGATGTTATCGAGAAAAAGCCTATAGAATTTAGTATCAATGTTGATAATAAGATTATCAAATCAATTATTTCTCCGATGTTTACAAGGAATAAAGATTACGTCGGATATATTATTGTGCTTATTGATATGACTAAAGAAGCTGAAATGGACAGAATGCGTTCTCATTTTATTTCAAATGTATCGCACGAATTGCGTACGCCTGTGACGGTATTGAGAAGTTATATAGATACTCTTTATAATTATGGAAACGAGTTTGATTACGATACTCAGAAGGAATTTATCGGTACAATTAATCAGGAGATTATTCGCCTAAACGGAATGGTAAATGATATTCTTGATTTTTCGAGAATGGAATCTAATGCTCCTATGGAAAAAGCTCTGAATAATATAATCGAAGTTGTTGAGAATTGCGTTAACCGTGTCGAGGTGCTTACTAAAGAGCATAACCTTACAATTTCTGTTCACAAAGAAGCTGAAATCCCTGATTTTATGTTTAATTATAATGGTATAGAGCGTGCTTTAACAAATTTCTTATCAAATGCGATAAAATATTCCTCTGAAAATTCAGTTATTGAGGTTTGTGTTCGTAATTTGAGTGAGTCCGGAGAAGTTGAGGTAACCGTAAAGGATAACGGATGTGGGATTGCTCCGGAACACCAGAAAAAGATTTTTGATAGATTTTACAGGGTTGAAAATAATACTCATACGATAAAAGGTACAGGTTTGGGCTTGCATCTTGTAAAAACAACTATTGAAAAGTACCATGGCGGAAAGGTTTTTGTGAATTCTGCTGTTGGACAAGGTTCGACTTTCGGGTTTGTTTTACCTGTTAAATATGAAGTAGAAAGTGAAAAAGTAATATAGTGGAAAATAAATTTTTTAATATCGTTTGTGGGGCTTGTTTTTGGATAGTTGTATTTGTTATTGCAATATCTCTGCTAACAGATTTCGGTTTATGGATGCAATATAGTTTTCCGAAAGTGTCTTCTACAACATCTCAACCTATAGACACATTAAAAGATCCTGTACAAAAGGGACTTAGCGGAAAAGAATATATAAAAGCCAAAGGCGAAAAGAAACGGTATGTGCTTAATTTGCAGGCTGAATATTCGCTTGCCGGACTTGTGGTGGCAAAGAATACAAATTTCTGGTTTAGGGATGTTATGCGCAATGATTTTGATGATATTTGTTGGATGGATTTAGGGATTGCGTGGGGTGAGCTTAGCAAAGATTCGAAGACCCTACATAAGGTTTGGAATATAAAATCCAGAAAAACACTTGGTCAGGCAAGAATGCTAACTTGGTATACTTCAGATTTAAGGAAATCGCCTTGGAGTTTAGATTATGTTAGTGCTCATATTTCGCATACTCACTTGATACCGGCTACTGCTAATGTTATGAAAGCATTAAAGTCTATTAAAAAGGGAGATATTGTAAAACTTGACGGGTACCTTGTGGACATTTATACCGATAAAACAAAGTTAGTAGCAAAAACAAGTTTGTCCAGATACGATACAGATCCAACCAGTCGTGGCTCTGGGGCATGTGAGGACATGTACGTAAAGCAGGTTCAAATAGGAAATAAAATTTACAGATAGCTGGGTTTAACTGAATAGTGCATTAATCTTATCGACAATTTCCTGCGGATCCATTTCGTTGGTTACTTTGTTGATATTTTGTGCATTTTGGTATAATTTTGCAGCTTCAATCTTATCTCCGGTAATAGTGATTGCTCTTGCCAGATTAAATTGAGCAAGTGCATAGTTAGGATTGCATTCGATTGATTTTTTGAACAGCTCAATTGCTTTTTGAACTCTACCTAAATCGTCAAGATAAATTACACCTAAATTGTTATATGCGATATCATAACTTTCATCATATTCAATCGCAAGCTCGTATTCTTTAATCGCCTCGTCAAGGTTGCCGTTACCCCAGAATAAAAACCCCAGGTTGCAGTGGATTTTTGCGTTCTTAGGCTGCAAGTCAAGTGCGTTGCGATAAACCGTTAATGCATTATTAAAATCTTCTTTATCATAAAAAGCGCTTCCAAGATTGATATAAATATCAATATCTTCCGGAGTTTGGAGGTATGCACTCTGATATGACGTAATTGCTGCATCTAAATCTTTTTTTGATTCCTGATAAACAAAGCCTAAAGTTTGGTTGATTACACTTGTCCATTCTTTTTTAGGATTGAGAGTAACCGCGGTTTGAAAATGGGAAATTGCACCATCAATATCGCCTTTTACAAATAAAATATTTGCTAAATTTGAGTGAATATCAGGCATATTAGGCATAATTTTTACAAGTTTCTGATAAACTTCTACCGCATTATCGTAATCGCCGAGTTCTTCATAGGCTGATGCCAGATGTCTGTATGCTTGAATATTTAAGCAATCGAGCCATATAGCCATTTTGTATTCCGTAATTGCATCTTCAAAACGTCCGAGAGTACAGTAAATATCTCCGAGCAGCCCATATAATGGGATAAATCCGGGTGCTTTTTCTATGGCATCAATATAAACTTGGATTGCATCCTCAACGCCTTTTGTTTGAACTAAATAAATCCCTTTTAGCCAAGTTGGAACAAATCTTAAATAAGAAATAGATTTACAAACGTTTTTAATTGCTCTCGTGTCGAACGGGAGGGTTAAAAGTGATAAAACATATTCAGCTTTTGATTTGAACCACATCCTAGGTGATTTAATTGAAGAAACATTATAGAGGCTTGATAAAAGATAGTGTGCACAAGAGTTTCTTAGCGGACTGTATTTAATTGCGCGTTGAGCATTCATTTGAGCTTCCAAAAATCTTGCTTTTTTTGTATAAGTTTCTGCGAGCATATAGTATGCTTTTGCAAGTTTGCTGTCTTTTGAAATTGCAGTGTCAAAATAGTTGATGGCTTTATCCAAATCACCCTTGTAGTAGTGGGCTTGACCTATTTTGAAATAGATTTCTGCAGAATCGATGTAACTTTCCAGAGCTCTCTGGTATTCGGTAATTGCTTCGTCTATGTATTGGCATGAATTGTAAATATCCAAGTGCCATGCTAAATATAAATCTCCGAGGCGCAGGTGTAAGTCAGCATTAGTAGGATCTTCCTGTAACCCGATTTGGCACAATTCAATTGCGCATTTAACATTACCTGTTTTATACTCTTTATTAATCTTTTTCTCTAATTGTTTCGTGTTATTCATAATTTTATAATTTTTTCTTGACATTAAGTATAATAATGTTCATACTAATCATTGTAAATAATTTTAGCCTAAAAAGCAAGTTATTTATATAATATAAAAGGAGTAAAAATGAAAGACAAGAAAATTTATTTTGTTGATGTAACAAACAGAGACGGTGTGCAAACTTCCAGACTTGGTCTTGCAAAATTACAGAAAACGATTATTAATCTTATGCTTGACGAAATGGGTATTACACAGTCAGAATTCGGGTTCCCGACTACAAAACACGAAATAAATTATCTTAACGGAAACCTTGAGCTTGTCCGTCGAAATGTTATTACAAAAACTAAACTTTCTGGCTGGATGAGAGCATTGGCAGAAGATGTTGAACTGTCTTTCAAAAATGTTCCTCATTTGAAAAATTGTAACCTTTCTCAATCAACTTCCGAGCAGATGATTAACGGAAAATATCAAGGGAAAAAATCTTTTGATGATATTTTAGGTATGACAGCTGATGCTGTGAGGTGTGCTGTTGCTAAAGGTGCGGAAATTATTGGCGTAAATGCTGAAGATGCTTCAAGAAGTGATATTGATTTCCTTATTAAATTTGCAAATACCGCAAAGAAAAATGGGGCTTCTCGTTTCAGATACTGTGATACGCTTGGCTTTGAAGATCCGAAGACTTCATACGACAGAGTTTATCAGATTGCAAAAGCTACAGGCATGCCGATAGAACTCCATTTTCATAACGATCTCGGTATGGCTGCGGCTTGTTCTATAATGGGCGCAAAAGCCGCAATTGATGCAGGGGTTGATGCTTATATTAACACTGCAATCAACGGTATGGGTGAACGTGCAGGAAATGCTGATTTGGTATCCTGTTTGCTTGGGGTTTTAAAATCCGCAGGGTTTAGAAACGAATATCATATCGATCCGAATATTGACTTAAGTAAAGCTTGGCAGCTTGCGAAATATACCGCATACGCATTTGGTTTACCTCTCCCGATAAATCAGCCAGCTGTGGGTGATAATGCTTTTGCGCATGAATCAGGTATTCACGCTGATGGTGCCCTAAAAGACAGACGAAATTATGAACTGTATGACTATGAAGAGCTGGGCAGGGGCGAACCGGAAATTATTGAAACCGGCAGGATGATTACGACAGGAGAATATGGCGGTATTAAAGGGTTCCGAAACGTGTATGACAATCTGGAAATTGAATTTAAAGACGAACACGAAGCAAGGAATATTCTGGAACTTGCCCGTTATGCGAACGTTCATACTCAAAAACCTTTAACATCAAGTGAATTGAGATTTATATACTATTATCCGGATATTGCAGCTCAAATCATGACGGTTTCGCCGTACTATGAACCGCAGGGTGCAATAAAGGAAAGGGTAGATGCTAATCTTCTTACAAAACCTCATCGTATAATTTAATACAAAACTTCGGGTCTTGGTAGTAATAACGCAAATATTCTTAATATTTATAGCCAAAATACTGTCTTTGTAATACACTAGATTGTGGATAATATAGGGAATGAGGTATTTTTATGGCAATAAGATTTGATGCCGGCGAAGTTATCACAGCTATGGTAACACCGTTTGATGCAAAAAGAGAAATTGATTTTAATAAAGCGGAAGAGCTTACCAGATACCTGATAAAACATGGTAGTGATACATTGCTTGTTGCCGGTACTACAGGTGAAGGTCCTACTCTTACCCATGAGGAAGAGTTTGAACTTGTAAGTACAATTAAGCGTGCAAATGAAAACCAAGCTAAAATTATAATGAATGCAGGTTCAAATTGTACTCAGACTGCAATTCGTTCTGCTAAATGGGCAGAAAAAGAAGAAGTTGATGCGATTTTATCTGTTGTGCCTTACTATAATAAACCTTCTCAATCAGGTATGGTTGCACATTTTTCAGCGATTGCCGAAAGTACGTCTTTGCCGATAATTATTTATAACATTCCTGGCAGAACGGGAGTCAATATGGCACCCGAAACTGCGGCAAAACTTGCAGATAAGTATGAAAATATAGTTGGAATTAAGCAAAGCTATGGGGATATGGATGCTATTACCGAATTAAAAATGCGCTGTCCTGAAGGGTTTGCTATATATTCAGGAGATGATAGTCTGACTCTTCCTATGTTATCGCTTGGCGCTCATGGTGTAATTTCAGTGACATCACATATTTTGGGCACCGAATTGAAATCCATGATTAGAAACTTTAAAACAGGAGATGTAAAGGCTGCTTTAAATATGCATAGAAAGCTTTATCCGGCTTTCCGTAAGTTGTTTATGGCTCCAAATCCGGTGCCGGTAAAAGCAGCGTTGGCACATCTTGGTATTATTGAAGATTATGTCAGACGCCCGCTCGTGGAACTTAATCCTGATGAAAAAGAAGAATTATTTAACGTGATAGATAAGTATACAATTGATTAGCCCGACGGGATAATCAAAATTTAATTAAATCTTAAATAAAATAAGAATATAAAAAGGGGAAACAAAGTGAAAAACAAAATTATTATGTTTTGGGCAATCGTATTGATAGCAATAGCGTCTATCGTTACGATTTGTGTAAAACCGACAAAACTCGGACTTGATTTAGTCGGTGGTTCCCGTCTTGTAATTGAAGCAGAAACAACTAAAGAAATAGCTGCGATTACACCTGACGTTATGAACCGCTTGCAATTTGCAATTGAAAACCGTGTTAACAAACTCGGTGTTTCTGAAACTGTTGTACAACAGGTTGGGGACAAAAGATTATTAATAGAAATCCCTAACGTAACCGATCTTAAAGAAGCAAAAGCTTTCTTGGGTGAAACTGCTCAGCTTGTTTTTAAAAAAGAAAAGCTTGATTCAAAAGGGGAACCCGTTTTTGTTAACGGCGAGCCTGTGTGGGAAGATGTTGGGCTAACCGGTCAAGATTTGTCCAAATCAACTCTTAGTACCGATCAAAGCGGTCAATGGGTTGTGTCTTTGGAGTTTAATGCTGCAGGTTCAAAGAAGTTTGCTGATTTGACGAGAGCTTTAGTAGGGAAGCAAATGGCGATATTCTTTGATGGAGAGCTTCAATCAGCACCCGTTATCAGGGAGCCTATTTATGGAGGTAAAGCTCAAATTTCAGGCGGAGACAGCGGATTTGAATATTCAGAGGCTGAAAGAATGGTTAACCTGTTAAACGCAGGTGCACTGCCGGTTCCTGCTAAAATCGTTGAAGAAAACACCGTCGGACCTACTCTTGGTGCTGACAGTATTGCAAAATCAAAATTTGCAGGTGCAATCGGACTTGGTTTTGTAATGTTGTTTATGGTAGTTTTATACAGATTGCCTGGAGTTATTGCTGATATTGCACTGATTATTTACAGTTTAATCCTGTTTGCGTTATTCAAAGCTATTCCTGTAACTCTGACTCTTGCAGGTATTGCAGGGTTTATTCTTTCTGTAGGTATGGCGGTTGATGCAAATATCTTGATTTTTGAAAGAATGAAAGAAGAATTAAAAGCGGGAAGAAACCTCTTTACTGCAATTAACTCAGGGTTTGATCGTGCATTTACAAGTATTTTTGATTCAAACATGACAACAATTATTACTTGTGTAATTTTGTATATGCTTGGTTCAAGTATTGTAAAAGGATTCGCTCTAACTCTTGCTTTAGGGGTTGTTGTTTCAATGTTCAGTGCAATTACCATTACTAAAAATTTCATGCACTTGATATTCGGAACAGGAGAATTAAAATATCCTGCTTTATTTGGTTTAAAACAATCTGAAATCGGAAAAGCTTATGAGGCTACGGAAACTAAGCGTGAAAACGCTCGTTTTGGGATTTTGGATTAGGAAATAAGAGGTAAAAAATGACAACGAGTAATGTAATAACATCCAGACATATAATAGATATTGTCAAATATAGAGCATTATGGCTCATCATAACATTCTTCCTGCTCTTACCGGGGGTAGTAGGTTTGATTTATGCGGGAATTCATAATGAACATCATATTCCGCTAAAAGTTGGTATTGATTATACAGGTGGTACAATTTTGCAATACGGAGTGAATGAAGATATTCCGAACGAAGCAATCGGAACAATCCGTTCAAATCTTGAAAGTGCAGGGTTTGACAATCCGAACATCCAGCTTATTCATGCTAATGCTGAAAATCAAAAAGAAAACGAAAATATTAAAAATATCATATCAATCAGAACAAAATTTATCGGCGAGGACAACACTGCCGTAAATGAAATAACTGAAACTTTATCAAAAGACTACAGCAACCCTGAATTGATTTCCGTAAGTTCTGTAGGTCCGACACTTGGTAAAGAATTGTTCAAAAACTCATTAATCGCTTTAGCATTAGCGTTTTTGGGTATCACGATTTACCTATCAATCAGATTTAAATTTGATTATGCGTTGGCTGCACTTCTGGGAATTGCGCACGATGTATTGTTTGTAGTTGGTGCGTTCGCGCTTCTTGGAATTTTCTATAACGTTCAGATTGACGGTTTATTTATTACTGCAATTCTTACGGTTGTAGGATTCTCTGTTCACGATACTATTGTAGTATTTGACAGAATTCGTGAAAATTTAAGATATTATTCTAAGAAAATGTCTTTCGGCGAAATCGTAAACGCGTCTGTTAACCAAACCCTTGCAAGAAGTATCAATACTTCGTTATCAACATTAATTACGTTGTTGGCGTTGTATTTCTTCGGTGGTGTTACAACAAAAGACTTTGTTCTTGCAATGATTTTAGGTATTGCAATCGGAACTTGGTCAAGTATATTCTTCTGCTCAGTGCTTGTTGAATTCTGGGAAGATAAGAAGAAAGTTGTGACAGCTGTTTAAACTTAAAAAACAACCCTCTCCAAAGAGAGGGTTGTTTTTTTATAATTTAACTAACTTATCAAATTCTTTTCTGGTAGATTGTTTTATTGTTTCGTATATCTCAAAATTTTTCAAGTTGGATAAAATTTCCTTATTTAAGTCGGGATTTTCAGAGGATAAAAGCCAGAATTTCATTGTATTATAATATGATTCTTTATTATTTTTCGGACATCCTGCATAGTGTTCAAGGCAAACATTGTATTTAAACTGAAAAAATGCATATTTGAGTGATTCATATAATTCATGTTTGTTAATTTCAGCATCAAATAAGTCCAATATTTTAAAAATGTCAAAAACCTTTGATGTCATAGGGATTTGTAAAAATCTTTCTCTTGCCAAAATGTCATTATTTACAAGGATTGTATCCGCTGATAATAAACTTTTAAATGTAAAATACATATCCCCAAAGTGTAAAAATTCAACAAAAATTATTTTGTTCTCTGTAAGGAACTGTTTGCGGAATATTTTATTATATAGTCCGAGGGTATTGTTGAATGGCTTCTGACAATCATCAAAGCAGTGTATTGTGTCTTCCGAAAGGTGTTGGTTCCAATCTGTTATATTAATGGCAGGTTGTTGAATAACGTCATTTACCTCATAGTCATAACCCCCTGTGTTAAATATGTAGATGTCAATATTGTTTTGAATTTTGTTTAGTGTATCGACAAAAGTTTGATATAGTGTTAGTAAATTCCAATTATTGGGGTTTACAAAAGTAACATAATCTCCGGTAGCACTGTTTAAACCTATGTTAAGAGCAATACCTTCTCCAACGTAGTCTTGGGTATATATTGAGCATCTGTTATCATTTTGTTTAAATTCTTCAAGTATCGCAAGGCTGTTGTCGGTTGAACCGTCATTAATGAAAATGATTTCAAGGTTAGGGTATGTTTGATATTTTATTGAATTCAAACATTTTTTTAAAAACGGTTCGTTATTGTGAACAGGGATTATTATTGATATTTTTGGCTGATTGTTCAAATTTTACCTCCGATAAGAGAATTCCAAAAAGTTTGATGGTCAACTTTTTCAAGAGTTTGAAATTGTTTTGCACAGATTCGTTCAATATCATTGTAAGAATCACAATCATAAACTTTATAATTAATTTCTTTCTTCATTGCCTTTACGGAATTGTAAAATTCTTCTTTAAGATTTGGGGTCACCATATTGTATTTGTTGAAAAATTCAGGCATCATGAGCGCATATACCGAATCCTTATATTTTTTCCAAAGTTTTGCGTCTTTAAGGACTTGTTCAGTTTTTTTATAAGCTTTTATAATATCAAATACGCCATCATCTTTTACTGCAGATAGTGCATCTAAGCGTCCTACATTGTAGTAGTAAAGAGGGTCTGTAATGTAGGTTATTCGTTGCGCAGAAGTGTAAACAATTGTCCAAAATGGGATATCACAATAGATAATATCTTCCTCAAATTTTATTTTATCTTTAATTAAATCTGTTTTGTAGAACTTAGTCCACGCACTTGTAGGGATAAGCTTGTAAGATAAACTTCCCATTTTATCTGCTGAAAATGGGGTGTCTTGATAGTAATTTTTGAATTCTTTGATAGTTGTTTTTACATAGCTCTCATCAGTTGTATTTTTCCATACAAAATCGAAAATGACGACATCTGAATTATTTTTTGTCGCATTTTTATAGAGTTTGTCAATTGTAAGAGATGAAATGTAATCATCAGAATTAACAAATAAAAGATATTCTCCAGAGGTTGCACTTATACCGAGGTTTCTTGCGGCAGCCAGCCCTTTGTGCTCGCTGTTTATAATTTTTACACGAGCATCAAATTGAGCGTAATGTTCAATAATCTGTTGCGAATTATCTGTAGAGCCATCATTTACACAAATAATTTCAAAATCGTGTAATGTTTGTGCCAGTATGGAATCCAGACATCTTGCTATATACTTACCAACGTTGTAAACCGGTACAATTACCGAAACTTTAACATTCATAAGACAAGTTTATATTTACAATTTTAAGATGTCAAGCATACAAATGGAGGATTATCGGCATCTGCAGCTTGGACTCCTTGAACCGTCGTTACATATAAAGTATCCGCTATTTCCGCAGTGTGAAACCCCACCATGATGTGAACAACAGCCTCGTTGGTACTGAGTTTCAACTGTTGTTGAAATTGCATAGGCAATTCCGATAAACCCGATTGCTAAAAATAATCCTAAGACTAAAATAACTTTTTTCATATTTACCTCAACTAATCTATTCAAGCAAATCATTTAATAAAATTATTATCAATTACCCGTTTGGCTATTTTTATTTTTAAATTGGTAGCAAAAAAATATATTTACAGGTTTATAAGGTGGTATGGAAATAAGAAATAATTTTTTACAACAAAATAAGCAGCCTTCTTTCGGCACAATTAAAATAGTTAAATGCAATAATGCCGACGTGAACAATCTTCTTAGGCAAAAAAACTTGGTTTCAATTTTGAGGACACACAATATATTTAAAGGACAAACCCCTTTTCATTCTGACTTGGCAAACTCTATTGCCAAAAAAGCTCATAATATGGGTAGAACTCCTGAATGGCTTATTCAAAATGCAAAACTCCATGGGATAAATGTTCCAATAATGGATTCTGCACCACTTTTTGATATAGCAGGTAAAGATTTAGGTAAACTTAATAATTTCAGGCTAAAAAGTTTATTTAAAATGTTAATCTTTAATTTTAAGAATAAAAATACTCCTGAAGTCTTATCTTTACCAAAACATTTAAGATGGCTTAAAATACTCAGCGATTTTGCAGACAAAGAACAAGCTTCGTTTGACAAATTCTTAAAGAAAAATAATGCGGTAGAAATGGATTTTCCTCGTTATACCAAAAGCCTTATAACTGATTTACCATAGCAAAAAGCAGGTTCAAAATCTGAACCTGCTTTTTTTAACATAATCAAGGTGTTCGATTATTCTTTTGTGTATTCAGCATCAATAACGTCATCATCTTGTTTATCGTTAGCTTCAGAAGATGCGCTCTCGGTATTAGCTGAATTTTGGTTAGCTTGCTCTTCTTTTTGAACGGCTTCATAAGCTTTTTGAGAAATGCTAAACATAGTTTGTTGTAATTCATCTGATAATTTTTTCAATTCATCAGTAGGTTTATTTTCATCCAAAGCTTTTTGAAGTGCAGCTTTTTGTTCATCAAGTTTTGTTTGGTCAGCAGAATCAATTTTGCCTTCAAAATCTTTTACAATTCTGTCAGCAGAACCGATTAAGCTTGTAGCATTGTTTTTGATCTCAGCTTCTTCTTTTTTCTTTTTATCTTCAGCTGCGTTTGCTTCAGCTTCTTTAACCATCTTGTCGATATCTTCTTCTGACAAGTTAGAACCGTTTGTGATTGTGATTTTTTGTTCTTTGTTAGTAGCTTTATCTTTAGCTGAAACGTTTACAATACCGTTAGCGTCAATATCAAATGTAACTTCGATTTGAGGTAAACCTCTCATTGCAGGTGGAATGCCGTCTAATCTGAACATCCCGAGAGTTTTGTTATCTGAAGCCATTGGTCTTTCACCTTGAAGAACGTGAATATCAACGGCAGTTTGATTATTTTCTGCAGTAGAGAATACTTGAGATTTAGAAACAGGGATTGTAGTGTTTCTTGGAACCAACGGAGTCATTACACCACCCAAAGTTTCAATACCCAACGTCAAAGGTGTTACGTCTAAAAGAACGATGTCTTTAACTTCACCGGCAAGAACACCTGCTTGAACTGCTGCCCCAACTGCTACAACTTCATCAGGGTTAACTGATTGGTTAGGTTCTTTACCTGTGTACTCTTTAACGAGTTGTTGAACTGCAGGGATACGAGAAGAACCACCAACTAAAACGACTTCGTTAATATCGCTTTTGGAAACGCCTGCATCTTTCAATGCGTTTTCAACAGGAACTTTACATCTGTTTAATAAGTCGCGGCTCAAATCTTCGAATTTAGCTCTTGTTAAAGACAATTCCAAGTGTTTAGGACCGTTAGCATCAGCGGTAATGAACGGTAAGCTTATGCTTGTTTCAATTACTGATGACAATTCAATTTTAGCTTTTTCAGCAGCTTCTTTTACACGCTGCATAGCTTGTTTATCGTTTCTAAGGTCAATACCTTCTTGTTTTTGGAATTCTTCGCAAATCCAGTCCATAACTTTTTGGTCGAAGTCGTCACCACCGAGGTGTGTATCCCCTGAAGTTGAAAGAACTTCGTGAACGCCGTCACCGATTTCCAGAATAGATACATCGAAAGTACCGCCGCCTAAGTCGAATACAAGAACTTTTTCAGGTTTATCTTTTTCCAAACCGTAAGCAAGAGCTGCTGCCGTAGGTTCGTTAACGATACGAAGAACGTCTAA
>CAYUQM010000021.1:0-37428 GCA_964446855.1 uncultured Muribaculaceae bacterium | reverse complement strand
TGACAATTGAATAAAAATACGAAAAGAAGTGAATAAGTGCGGAAACTTTGGTAGCATATTAAAGTTTTTTGCCAAGCTTTTTTTCAAAAAAGCGGGGGCGATTGGCACTCTGCCGACGATAAAATGTCCGAGGGACATTTTGAGGAGAGGGGTAGCGCATCCTCGAAAACGGCAGTTTTCGAAATAAAAATAAAATAGGGGCGATTGGCGCAGTTGGTAGCGCATCACATCGACATTGTGGGGGTCACGTGTTCGAGTCACGTATCGCCCAAATAAGGAGGGGTATAGCCCCTCTTTTTTCATGCGTGACGAGAACACACCAAGCAAAGCTTGGTCGGTGTTCGAGCGCGAGTGAGCTGAGGCTGGAGCACTTTTGCGGTTGTGATGAAATCACATTAGCAAAATGCGGAATTGCCGTTAAACGCGAACGAGCAAGAGAGTCACGAGCGAAGTGAGAGTTGAGCACGCGACGGGCAAGAACGCGGTCTTGCCTGCAAACATGAGCGGTAGCGTTTAATGCGAGGTGCAGAACGTATCACCCGGACTAAAAAGAGAAGAAATAACCCTCCTCTTTTTTAGTTAGGTTACATACCTCGATAGTAATTTATTTCTTTTGGAAACAAATTAGCTCAATACTTTTTTAACAATATCTTCTGCGGTCATCTTTAAGCAGGTTAACTCCTCACAGGTAGTAAGTCTGCGTTCCCAAAGACACGGCTTCAGCGGACATTTATCTTCAGTTTTTATCGCGGTGACAAGTTCCGAATCAGGAATTAATGTCTTATCATTCGTCGGACCAAATATTACATAGGTTCTTGTTTTTAATGCCACTGCAACATGTAACGGAGCAGAATCTGAGCACAAGAATACTTCCGCACTTGAAATAAGCTCACCCAAATCTCTCATTGAACGAGTTTTTCCGTAATAGTTTTCAAAATTAGATGACTCTTTGCAGTTTATAGTGTTTAAAATTGTTTCAATACATTCCTTATCATCCGGACCTCCGGCAAGAATGACATATTTCCCGCTTTCGACAAGCAAATCAATCGTTTTTGCCCAAACTTCGGCACCGACAGTTTTTATACAACCTTTTTGAACACTGATTTTACTTACACCCGGATGTATAAGTACAGAATTAGGGCGTTTTGGCTGAGAAGTAATATTTACCTCCGGAAGCTCCGTATAATGTTTTGTAATTGGAGCGATTAAATCATGATACATCTTACAGGCATACTGTTTTTTATTAAGGCTAACCGTCTCTGTAAGTAATTTATGACTTAGGATACCAGTGTCATAACCATAACGCTTTTTAATACCTGTTAACCATAACAAAATACTAATAAATTTATTTCCACCAGAAGATATTACAACATCAAACTTACCCCTCCTTGCGAGAAACACAAGTTTTAGGAGTTCCACATACTTATTTTTTCCTTTGATGTCAATCAAAAACATATCATCAATAATATCCGTTAAATCTTTTACACTCTTACTCCTAGGTTCAAGCGCAAGAGTAATCTGAGAGTCAGGAAACTCCTTTTTTAAAGATATTAAGGTTGGGAGAAAAAAGATTTCATCCCCTATTCCACCAAAATTTATTGCTAAAATTCTCTTTGCCATAGGTTCATTATATCACAAAACCAAAAAATCGTGATATAATTAACCTATGGTAAATAAAGTAACGACAGCTACGGTAATTGGCTTAAACGCATATAAAGTGGACGTTGAAATTGATGTAATCAATTCTCTTCCGGGGATTTCAATCGTTGGGCTTCCCGATACCGCAATAAATGAAGCCCGTGACAGGGTTAAATCAGCCTCCAGAAATTCAAACCTAACTTTTCCAAACAGAAAAATTATTGTTAACCTTGCACCTGCCGATTTGAGAAAAGAGGGTACTCATTTTGATTTACCTATAGCTATCGGAATTCAAATTGAAGAAGGGGTCATTGATACTCAAAAAGTACAAGACTACGCTTTCATTGGAGAACTTTCCTTGGACGGAAGCCTAAGGGGCGTAAGCGGCATTTTACCGTCCGTGTTAGGATTAAAAGAATTTGGGATAAATAATGTAATAGTACCATACGAAAACTCCAATGAGGCAGCCCTTGTTGAAGGCATAAATGTTTTTGGGGCTAAGACTTTGGCTGATGTCATCGGGCATTTTACAGAAAATCCGATAAAACAAACCAAAGTAGACATACAAACATACCTCGCAAATGAATGCGACAACGAATATATTTATGATTTTAAAGATGTTAAAGGTCAACAAAAAGCTAAACGAGCATTAGAAATTGCAGCGGCAGGCGGACACAATATTTTAATGGTAGGCTCACCGGGGTCAGGCAAAACATTAATGGCTAAATGTTTTCCGACAATCCTTCCGCCGTTAGAAATACAAGAGGCTTTAGAACTTACTAAGATATACAGCGTTTGCGGACTGTTGTCCACGGAAAAACCTTTAATGTCAAACCGCCCGTTCAGAACAGTACACCACACAGCATCTGCAAACGGTATTATCGGAGGAGGAGCAAACCCGAAACCCGGCGAAATAACTCTTGCTCACAGAGGAGTGCTTTTCCTTGATGAAATGGTGGAATTCCCGCGTCCGGTCTTGGAAGTTTTAAGACAACCGCTTGAAGATAGTGAAATAGTTATTTCCAGAACAAAACATTCTGTTAAATATCCTGCTAAGTTTATACTCTTAGGTGCAATGAACCCTTGTCCTTGCGGCTACCTTGGAGATAAAGAAAAACAATGTACCTGCTCCGAATACCAAATAAACAGATACTTGTCTCGCTTATCAGGTCCGCTTTTGGATAGAATTGATTTACAAATTGAAGTTCCACGCCTATCTTCAGAGGAACTATTAAACCATAATAAACAAGAAGAAAGCTCTAAAGAAATTCGCAAAAGAGTCATCCGGGCACGTAAAATTCAAATTGAAAGGTACAAAGAAGACGGCATTCTTACAAACTCTGAATTAACACCAAAATTAATCAAAAAATACTGTAAGATAGATAAGAACTCAGAAGATATATTCCGCACAGCCATCGTTAAGTACCAACTTTCCGGAAGGCGATATGACCGAGTTTTAAAACTTGCCAGAACTATTGCAGACCTCGAGGGTGAAACTAATATTAACCAAGCTCATTTAATGCAGGCTTTACAATACAGAGTATTTACCCAAAATTCACTTGCTTAATCTTAAAAAAAGAATTATAATACCCCTATGAAAGAGATTAAGATAGTCGCACCGGTAAAAAAACCGGAAGATATTAGCGTTTTTGCATCATCTACAAATTGCAGAGATTACTACGTATATTACAAAAAATTCTTAAATAATAACTTTGAATATGTGTTAGATTTCGTAACAACCGCAAAGGCTAACAACTGCGCAATTTATATTAATTTCAAACACGACATTACGGAAGAAAACCTTCCTGAAATAAAAAAAATGCTGAAATTTTTAAAAACGGCCGGAATTGACGGGATTTTTATAAACAGCTTTGCAATCCTTGAAGCAATTAAGGTCTTTAATTTACCATTTAAAGTCATAGTAGATTCATACTTTGATATACATAATATTTCAGGAATTGATTTTATTAGCAATTTCCATAAGGTTGATGAAATCATCATCACGGAAGAAATCTATATGAAAAATATAGAAAAAATAAAAAAATATACACGCCTGCCGCTTGCCATAGATACAGATAATCTTCCATACTGCGTAAGCGATATAAAAAAATCCGGTGCGATTGATAAAGTAGTTATAAAAGGTAAGTTTACGGATTCGGATGAAATACTTGATGCAATCGAACTTATTGAAAAAATACTTGAAAAACCACGACTTTTTAAAAATCAGAAACTACCTTTTAAGCATGTAAGAAAAAGCATTTACCAAACAAACCATTTTTCGGGAGAAATGATATGCGCGGATGGGAAAAACTTCAAATTTAGCAGAAATATTCAGCAATTCAATTGGAATATAAAAAAAGCCAAAACTGACGGTAAATTAACATATAAAAAGCCGGAAAACTTCAAAATAAATCTGCGGTTATCGGAATTAGCGCAATTAAAAGAATTAGAAAAATATATTAAAAAAATAGGTTTTAATCCGATATATTCAATTGAGTATGGAGAAATTCTTTCTACAAGCGATTTATCAACAAGTAGCTTCAACGAAATTATTACAAAAGTCAAAAAATTTTGCAATAAGCAAGATATCAAATTTCAGCTTTCAACCCCAAGGATACTGATTGAAAGAGATTTTGACAGAGTTTTTGAATATGGTAAACAACTGATGTTATCTTACCCAAGACCGGACAGCATAATCATAAATAATATCGGCTATTTTTGGGCATTTATAAATGACAATGAAATAAATGATATTCCGATAGAAATCGGACAAGGAATAAATCTTTTAAACAGCCTGTCAATAAAGTGCCTGAACAACCTCGCACCTATTAAAACCATTGATTTCACTTCATTTAACGATATTGAAAATGTTATAAAAACCGCAAAAAAACTTAAAAATATAATACCTAACAAAAAATACACAATAGCAGGAAATATCAGAGTCCCCAGCCTTGGACTTTGCCCGTTAAACAGTGATAGTGCAATAATTTCACGACTTTCCTGCAACGCTCCGTGTCATATTGGCGGATTTGCAATGCGGGATCCTTCTTTGGATAAAGTATTTCCTTTCACTTGTGACGGATTCTGCAGAATGCACATGTTTGAAGATAGTGTTCTCGAGGATTTTCAAGAAATGGAACGTCTGTATCAAGCCGGAATTAATGAATTTGTATTTGACTTTTCGGCACTGAATTCAAAATACATTTCGGTTTTATTAGATAAATTTTTGCAAACAGAAACCCTTAATAAGAATTCTGACTAATCATTTTAGAAAGCATATTCTTTGCAGTTTGTAATTGAACATCTTCTCTGTTGCGAATATTTTTTTCTGTGAACTGGACTTCAACATCCGGTTTTATCCCTTTTTTATTAATATCCGTACCGGAAGGAGTCAAGTATTTTGCAACAGTAAGATTTAAACCTGTTTCATTCTCAAGCGGAATAATTTTTTGAACCATACCTTTCCCAAAGGTTCTTGTTCCCACGAGCTTTGCCCTATTATAGTCTTTTAACGCTCCAGATAATATTTCACTTGCACTGGCACTACCGCCGTCAACAAGCACGACTACAGGCTTCTTTATCATAAAATCAGTTTCTTGCGCTTGAATATCATATTTATAACCATTACGACCAACGATACTAACAATTTTTCCTTCAGGGATAAATAAATTTGCAATAAATATCGCATTTGGAAGTAAACCACCGGTATTTCCGCGCAAATCTATAACCAAGCCTTCAGTTTTTTTTGTTTTTTCCATCGCTTCTAAAAATTCACTGGGAGTCGTCGAACCAATAAAACTTAATATTTGAATATAGCCGATATTGTTGTCAACATTACTTTTAACAGTTTTAATCTTAATTTCTTTTCTTAAAACTTTTTTAGTAAATTTATCGTTATTTCTCAATACAGTAAGTTGCACAAAAGTATTTTCCGGTCCTCTAACAAGATTAGCCACCTCTGAAACAGAGAGTCCGTTTGCGTCTTTCCCGTCAATATCTAAAATTATATCACCTGATTGAAGATTAGCAGCTTGAGCAGGAGTACCGTCAATAACGTTTATAATATGAACTTTTCCCGCAACCGTAGAAATATTAACCCCAATACCGGAAATTTTTGAATTAATTGAAGTATTCTGATCATTATATTCTGCCTTATCCATAAATCTTGAATAAGGGTCATTCAAGCTTGCAAGCATTGACTCGATAGCAACTTTTGCATCTTCATCGGTTTTAATTTTCCCGTGATAATGTTCTCTCCACCTGCTCCATACCTGTTCATTCATAGAAGCATCATAGTAATTTGCTTTAGCAATACTCCAAACATTATCAAAAAGCTTTTGCGGAGGAATATATTCGTGATTAACCATCTCCTCATCAGTAGTTGAGATAGGGTTATTAGCTATCATAAAGGCTTTATTCAGCCCAAATAACAGTATCGTAACAATTATAAAAATATAAAGCCCTTTTTTATTCATACCAATATTTAACATCAAGGAATTTTTATAATCAATAGACTTTTTCAGTAGGTTAAGAGGATATACAAATTTATTACCAATAACCAAAACGATACGGATGACGTATGTACCAGAAATCATTAATATACATCCGATTATAGTAAGATTGTTCCCTTATAAGAAGTTGTTGACGCTGAAACTCTAACTCACGCTGACGCGCATCGTATGCCCTTTGATATTCAGCTTTCAATTCCGCGGTTAGCTTTTCCTGCTCAGAATTAACAGCTTCAAAACATTTTATTAGTTCACCCTCACTATACTTTGCTATACAGGAATTTGTTTTTTCAAAAAATTGTTTTTGACGATTACTGACTGCCTCAGGCTCTGATATTTTCACAATTTCTTTAAGAATTTTGTCCCAATCAGGTTTTGCTACAAAGGAGGTAAGAGGTTTTACCGCATCATTTATTTTACCCTGTTCAATCATAGCAATTCTCAAATCAGCTTGCCCTAGTGCAGTACGGTTTTTTGAAGATATAGCTATATCTCTTGCTCTGTAATAATTATCTAATTTATTTTTTGTATCATTTGAAGTTGTCCCTAAACGCATATAATTAATCGGGGTAGGATCAGTTGCTGCAAGTATTTTTGCATAATTGTGAGCTTCCTTAAAATTATTAAGATTGTAATAGGAATTGTATAAAAACTCTTGCGCTCCAAGATAATTTTGAGATGTTTGCGGAATTTTCTTAGCATAAAATATACTTGAACTAAAATTATTGAGATTATAATGTATTTCACTCAATGCAAACCATAAATTATCTTTTGAAGGGTTATATTTGTCAACAAACGGAGTTAAATAATTCAACGCAATCGGAAAATTTTTGTTTAAATAATAAAGCATCCCAAGCTTATAAGTAATTTTTTCGTCATCCAGCAATTTATCCTGATTATTCAAGCGTTGAATAATTAACATCTCAGACAATGCCTGATGATAATCCCCTAAAGCTAAACTGTAATTAAGATACTGAATATGAGTAGGTAAAAAAGCATTATCTTCATCCAAGGCTTTTTTATAATTGTTTTTTGCAATATTTTTTTCTATTTTCTTAATTTTTTTGTACAAAGTTTTTTGTTTATTACTTAAGTTTTTAATTTGCTTGTCATTAAGTTCCAAATATTTAACAGTAATATTTGATGAATCCACCTGATAAAACCGAGTATAATCAGGTAGCTCTAATATCACAACTCCTGACTGATTATAATTTTTATTAGATACATCAGCATAAGATACACCTGAAGTAAATAAGACCGCAATAAACAATGCTGCTAAAATCTTTTTCATATACACCTTCCTACAAAGTATACTATATTAACGATATTGTTTATAAAAAAGTTCATACTGTCAAGTTACAAACTTATCAAAAACATTACGAATATTATAAACAAAGAAATAAAAAAGGTAATCCCGACAACAATCCAAAAAATAGGGATTTTCTTTTTTCTTGTTTTAGATGTTGTTGTATAAAACTGTTTATCTGATTTCTTTTTAACCGTTTTTTGCGATTTTTCATTTCGAAAACTCAACGGAAAAACCGTAATAGATTTCTTTCCTGTATCCTTTTTCTTAATTGTCTTTTTAGCTTTCGCCTTTTCTTCACCATACCGTTCTGCAAGCGACTTCTTAGACTTTTTTCCTGTTACAAGCAGCTCGGTGTCATATCTTAGTTCAAGAATATCTGCTTTCCCTCGTTTATTATATACCGCATAATTAATCGCAACCTCAAAGGCTCTCTGTAAACATTCCAGCGCCTCCATCCCGTCTTTTTTTACACGAGCCGAATGTGTTGACTCATTCCCGTGCTTTTTCAAAAAATACAAGTCATCAATAAACTCTTTTTCCTGCTCTGAACCACTCCCTTTATCTTTCAGAGTCGCAAGCATCTCATCAAAAGTCTCTTCAGTTGTACGATTTTTTCCGAGAACTTTTTTACATACATTCTCTCCAAAACGTCGAGACTGAGTCATACATTGCTCAAAATACTCGTCCCTGTAGAGTTTTTCAGCTTCAACAATAATATCAAATAAATTTATATCTATATTTTTTAGGAAATCAAAGTTTGTCGCCATACCCTTTATTCTAGCATAAAAAAACGAGCCTAAAAAGGCTCGTTTTCCGTATATATCAACTCAATTATTCGGAAATTCTCCCCGGAACTACAACTCCGCCTTTCAAATTCTTTTTGTAGAATTCTACATGCGGCTGAAGTACACTGTCAAGAACTTCCGGCAATTTTCTTCCTTGCATTACTGCTTCAACAATTTCCTGATAAACAGTAGCGTATGCTCTAATCATAGACATAGCACCGGCAGCAGCAGGAGTTAAGCCCATTTCTGAAGTTTCAACTTCTTCTTTAAAGAATGCGCCTGTGATTTCATAAGACTTAGTCAAAGCTCCGATATACGCATCTGCATTTTCTCTGCAAACACCGTTATCCACAGGAACAGTCAAAGCAAATACAAGTTTGTTAGCAGGGTTAAAATGAGCTTCTGCACTATGGTGCATTGCATCAGGAACTTTAGCAACCTGTTTCAATGTATCTTTAACTGATTCGTTTTGCATTTGAGCATGCCAGTAAACAGTGTTTTCAAACATTGAACCCATATATTGGTGAACTGAAGCTTCAATACCGCTCAACTTGGCATCAGCCCAGAAGATACCTTCTTTCAAAGCATCATTTAATTCTAAATCACTGCTTAAAGAAAGTTCTGAGATTTCTTGAGCTGAGTTAAGCATTGAAACCATATCGCTTTTAGACATACCTGCCCAGATAAGAGTAAATAAAGCATGATCGTCAAATGCTGAAAATCTTCCGCCTACATCATCATGAATGAATAAATCACCCAACCAACCGTTAGCGATAGAAGTTCTTCTTAATTCACTTTTTTCACTGTTAGCATCAGTTACTGCAATAAAGTGTTTTGCAGCAGACTTTTCAGCCTCTTCCTGTGATTGACCTTGAGATTTGTATGCATCAATCAACATAGATTGAACTCTCAAGAAACCGTCTTTAGTTTCGAACGTAGAACCTGATTTTGAAGCAATCATAAAGTTTGAGGAAGTGATATCTCCAAGTCTTGCCAAAAATCTGTTCAAGCTGATTGAATCTACATCAGAATAGAATGCAACAGAATCGCCGCAAATATTGAGACCGTTAATACCAAGCATGTGTTCAACAGTATGTTTAGAACCACCGATACCCATAACGCTTAATTTTGAAGCTCCGGTTTGGCTCTTGAAGCTTTCAACCATTGAGTAAAGTTCGTCAACTCTTTTTAGTTGTTCTGACGGAAGATTTACCCAATTTAAGAAATGACCCGCTTTATTAGCACGGGAAGCTAATTCACTAACAAATTCAGATGTTTTTGAAGAATATTTTGAGAAATCAACACCTGAAAAACTTGTTTTTACAGCTGAATTTTTTGTTAACATGTTATTCTCTCCTTTTTTATTAACCTTTTCTTATATTGTAATATAAAAATAAAGAATAATGTTAACTAAGTTGGCTAAAATTTACAGCAAAACTAAATCACCTTTAAGAGTTTCTTTTACATTAATAACTCTTTGATTAGAACTTCCGACCCATTGCAGATTATTATCTTTTAATTCCTCGACAAACTCTCCCTCTGCAATAATATCAATGTCAGAAATACCGTCTAAATCCCTAATCTGTTCCCAAGTATAACCGGTATAAAGCCATATATTTTTTTGGGGGTAAAGCTCTCTACATTTACGGATAAGCCTAAATACTTCACTTCTATTTCCCGGAAACAAAGGATCACCGCCACTGAATGTAATTCCATCAATATACGGTTTATCTAATGCCTCAAATAGCTCTGTTTCAGCAGCTTCATCAAATAAAAGCCCGCCATTTTCATCCCAAGTAATCGGGTTTTGGCAATTTTTGCAATGATGATTACAGCCTGAAACCCACAGAACTACCCTTAAACCTTCACCGTTAAGCATATCTTCTTTGGTTATATCGTGATAATTCATTACATGCTCACCCTATCTTTAATTTCTTCCATTTTAGCTTCATTAAGACGGGTATCACCTTTTACTCGAGAGTATGAAAGATAACCGTTCATTCGATCAATTTTCGTAAGATTTTTACTTCCGCATTTAGGGCAAACATCCATGCTCAATTCCTGATGTCCGCAATCATCACAGTATGCAAGAGAAAGGTTAACTCCTTCATAAAAACCTTTATCCATAGCTCTTTTAACAAGAGTTTCAATTGCTTTTGTATTGTAGGAAACAGGATATTTTACATACTGGATTTTACCGCCGTTTAAAAGTTCCCAAAATCTGCCTTCCAAATCTTGTTTCTCGATAGGTCCGATTTTTTCTGATACATGGCAGTGGAAACTGTTAGACACATATCCCCTGTCTGAAACTTTATCAACCACACCATACTTCTTGCGGAATTGTTTAACCTGCAAACCGCAAAGATTTTCGGCAGGAGTTCCGTAAATAGCATAAAGGTGTCCGTCTGCTTCCTTAAACTCATTTACTTTTTTGTTGATGTACTGCATAACTTCAAGCGCAAACTCTCCGTCTTCAACAAGAGATTTTCCGTTATAAAGCTCTTGTAACTCATTCAACGCAGTAATTCCAAATGAAGCAGTTGAAGATTTCAAGATAGGCTTAATCTTATCATGGAATCCCAAGTTGCCGCCATAGAAACCTCCTTCACAAAATCCCAAAGGATTGATAGAAGCTCTCATCTCACCAAGATACTCATAGGTACGTTTGTGTAGATTTCTAATCATTTCCATATAGTAATCTAGAACTTCATAAAAATCTTTGCCTTCTTTTTGAGATTTAGCATAAATCATAGGCAAGTGCAGGCTGATTGCACCGATATTAAATCTTCCGACAAATATAGGTTTGTCATCCTTATCGGCAGGCTGCATACCACCTCTTTCATACCAAGGGGATAAGAATGCACGACAACCCATCGGCGAAATTACACGTTTGTACTTTTTGTACATACTTGCAATATAGCCTTCCCCTGTTAAAGATAACCAGTCCGGATACATCGCTCTTTTTGAACATTCAACACCCGCATTAAACAGCTCTTCTAACTCTCCGCCTTTTCCGTGTAAGTTTTCATCATATAAGAATACAACTTTAGGGAAAAGAACAGGTTTCTTATTACCTTTTTTACCTTGACCCTCTTGTCTGACTTGTAACATCATCAAAGACGCCATTTTCTCAAATTTACCTGTTCCAAGTCCCATCGTTACCGTAATAAACGGATAATCACCGCGACTGGATGCTACGGTATTAAATTTGTACTCCCATCCTTGGAAACCATCGTGGAAATCGTTTTGAACATCTTTTAATGCTTCTGCTTCAGCCTTTTCAGAACTTACGCCCATATCAATATATTTTTGATAATTTTTATCATAAGTTTTCTGCGCATAAGGGGCAAGGATTTTATCGACTTCCGGCACCGTAAAGCCGCCATATTGTTGGCTTGCAGCAGCCATAACAATATCGCCGATTACATCAAAAGCAACTTCCAAAGTCTTAGGTTCGTTATACCACAAGTTACCCATTTCAAAGCCACCTTTTAATACGTTAGCAACATCGAACAAACAGCAATTCATAGTATCGCGTCTTGCAGACATATCGTGGATGTATATGTATCCTTCACGAATAGCTTGAAGCTCCGGAACAGATAAGAAAAACTTCTTGTACAATTCTTTGTTTAATTGATTAAAAATCAATGAACGCTTTGTAGAAACAAGAGCAGAATCGGAATTAGAGTTTTCTTTATCCCCGATATACATAATCTTTTGACTTTCCTGATAAACTTTATCAAGCATGTTCACAAAGTCAATTTTATAATCCCTGTAGTTTCTGTAACTTTTGGCAACTTTCGGGTTTAAATTTTCAAGAGCATTTTCAACAATACAGTGCATCTTGAAGATTTCGATTTCTTCTTGTTTCAAATCTGCAACACTTTTGTTTACGTATGCACAAATATCATCAATGTCTTTATCGTTGAATTCAACAAGCATTCTTGCCGCTGATTTTTTTACTGCAGAAACAACTTTTTGGACATTATACTCTTCTTTTGTTCCGTCCTTTTTAATAATTCTCACATTATCCAAATTTACCCTTGGAGTTAAACCTACTATTTTACTCATAGGGTTAACAGATTCCAATGACTTAGGTTTTGTAACATTTGAAGGAACGGTTGCTTCTTCCGTTTTTGTCGAACTAATGATATTCACGATTCTCCCACTATTTAAGTTTTGCATACTATCTCCTTTTTTTACAAAAAGGCAGAAACAAGGAAACACATAATAATGTACTATTTCTCCCAGATTCCTGTCTCGAGGCTCCCCAGACAATTCAAGCATTCCGGCTGTCTCACTTATTTTGTGAGGTCTATCACAAGGCATGACTTCTATCCTGCGATACTGACACGGCTGCGGACCAGCGGATGGTTTTCACATCTCTTTCCTTAAATTGTTATTACTATTTTACTACAAATTTGAAAGTCATGGAATACTTTTTTGCCAAATTTAAATCTATAGATTGAGCCTGTTTGAATTACATCAGTTTGTAAAATTTTATTAAAAAAATACATATTATTTTACATAGGATAAAAATAATATTTAATAACCCTGCAGAATAATAGCAGACATTATATCAATCCTTTAAAAAGAGGATAATAAAACTATTACAACATGATAAGATTATTTGCTATGGAAGAAAAAGATTTAAATATACTAAAACGTTTATGGATATATCAGAAAGAACGCTTCCCTGTATTTTCTTACGGGTTAATGGTTTTAACATTTACATTCTCTGCAATGTCGTATTCAAAATTTTTGCGAGGGGAACTGAATTTTTCTGTTTTAACACTATTAGCAGGTGCAATGACATCTTTTGGATACTTCTTTTTACTCAGGATTTTTGATGAGTTTAAAGATGCGGAAGATGATGCAAAATTTCGCCCTTACAGAGCCGTTCCAAGAGGTTTAATCTCATTTAAAGAACTAAAATGGCTTGCGATTTTAATAATATCCATTCAATGCATTTTTAATGCAATTTTTATACCAAAGATGTTATGGATATTAGGATTAGTCATAATCTACATGCTCATTATGGCGAAAGAATTTTTCGTAAGAGAGTGGTTAAGACACCATCCGATTGCATATCTAATTTCGCATATGATGATTATGCCGGTAATTGATTTTTACACCACAGGACTTGATTGGAATAATGCCAACAAAACGATCCCGCACGGACTGCTTATTTTTCTTATTGTCACATTCTTGAACGGTATAGTTATTGAGATAGGCAGAAAAATAAGAGCTAAAGAAGCAGAAGAAACCGGTGTTGAGACATATTCTTACCTTTGGGGCGAAAAGGGGGCAACCATTACTTGGCTTTGTGTACTGTTTACTACATTTATTTTTGCAAACATTGCATGTTTTTACGCCGGATTTGGTTCTGTGACCTTTTTATTTTTGATATTCTTCTTAACCTTTTGCGCATTTCCTGCATTCCGGTTTATCCGAAAAAGAGAACAAAAATATGCGGCAAAACTTGAAGCAATGGCAGGGATTTGGACTTTAGGCATGTATTTGTCGTTAGGCGGACTCCCAATGTTATGGCATCTTATAGGGGGATAAATGGACGAAAAAAGTGTTGGCGGAAAAGCATATAACCTCGATATTTTAACCAGACACGGAATTAATGTACCAAAATGGACTGTTGTTACATCTGTTGATGATAATTTCGAAGCAGATAATGACAAGCTTTATGCCGTCCGCTCTTCTGCCGTAGGCGAAGACAGCATCGGGAATTCTTTTGCGGGTCAAATGGACTCTTTTTTGTATGTGAAACCGTCTGATATAAAAGCTCGTATACAAGATGTTATAAATTCTGCGAATTCTGAAAGAATTCAATTTTACAGAGAACAAAACGGTTTAAGAAACGAGGAGATCAAAGTTGGTGTAATCGTTCAAGAAATGATTAATTCAGAAGTGTCAGGGGTTGCATTCTCCTCAGATCCGATATCAGGAAAACGTAATACCATATTAATTTCAAGCGTTTTCGGGTTAGGCGAAGGACTTGTATCCGGAGAATTAAATGCAGATACTTTTACCGTTGAAGAAGATAAAATTACAAAGAATATTACAGAAAAGCAGTACAAAATAGTTTTCGACGAAACATCGGGGTGCGGAACAAAACAAGAACCCGTGGAAAACCCAATCCAAGCTTCTTTAAGCGATGAACAGATAAAAGAAATCGCTGATAAGGTAAAAGAAATAGTTGACATATACGAAAAACCGCAAGATATCGAATGGGCGTATGAAAACGGACAACTCTATATATTACAAGCCCGACCGATTACTACTTTAGAGAATCTTCCGGACAAATCGCAACAAGAAATCATCTGGGATAATTCCAATATCGTGGAAAGCTACTCCGGAGTTACAACCCCGCTAACATTCTCATTCATAAAAGATGTTTATACTGAAGTTTATAAGCAATTTCTATTGATTATGGGAGTTGAACAGGAACTCATTGAGGAAAACTCTGATATTTTCCAAATGTTAGGATTAATTGAAGGCAGAGTATACTATAATCTCCTTAACTGGTACAGACTTTTAAGATTAATGCCCGGATATGAATTTAACGCCGGATTTATGGAATCAATGATGGGCGTAAAGCAAAAATTAAATCATATTCCAAAAGTTAAACCAAGCAAAAGAAATAAATATATCAGACTGGCAAAACTTATTACATCATTAATTACTAATTTATTCAAACTACCTAAGGATATAGAAAAATTTTACAATCATATAAACTCAACCCTTACACCATACGAAAACGGCAAACTTAGCGGAAAATCATCAGGAGAACTGGTTGAAATTTATTTTGAACTCGAAAGTAAATTAATGAAAAAATGGCAAGCCCCTTTAGTTAATGATTTTTACGCAATGATTTTTTACGGACTTTTAAAAAAATCATTATTAAAGATTTCCCCTGACGGAACATTGCAAAACGATCTTTTAACAGGTGAAACCGGTATAATTTCAACAGAACCGATTAAAAGAATCAAGCAAATTTCAAATAAAATATGTTCTGGTCAAGACGCAGATAGTGACATCAAAGATTTTATCCGCAAATTCGGTAATCGTTGTATCGGGGAATTAAAACTTGAAACAATAACATATAAACAAGACCCTTCTCTTTTACAATTCATAATAAACTCTTACGTAAAACAGGGAATTATTGATATAGAAAAAGAACACGCTCGGGAACAAGAAATCCGGCACAATGCAGAAAAATTCGTTAAATCGAAAATAAAAAACCCATTTTTTAATTTTATTTTAAAGAACGCACGTCTACGAGTCAAAAACAGGGAAAATTTACGTTTTGAACGCACACGTTTATTTGGTCTTGTTCGAGAATTATTCCTTGAACTTGGCAAAAATTTTGCGTATGAGAATATAATTGACAACAAAAGGGATATTTTTTACCTTACAAAAGAAGAAATTTTTCACTATGTTAACGGAACGGCAATTGATACAGACTTAAAAACACTTATAACAAAACGCAAAACAGAATTTCAAGACTATGAAAGCAAACACCCACCGGACAGATTCTCAACGTATGGTATTGTATATAAAAATACACTTAACACCTCACCTGAATCCCAATCCCAGTCTTCTGCAAACACAGAGAAACAACTTACAGGCATTGGTGCTTGCGCAGGGATTGTACATGCAAAAGTTAAAATTGTCCGTTCTGTGGAAGAATCAAGTGGACTGGAAAATTGTATAATGGTTGCGGAACGTACCGACCCGGGATGGGTTCCTTTATTTCCTATAAGTAAAGGCATTCTTGTGGAACGCGGTAGCATATTGTCACACAGCGCAATTGTTGCAAGGGAAATGGGGATTCCGGCAATAGTCGGAATTAACAACCTGCTCACAACTCTCAAAGATGGAGATGAAGTCGAAATGGACGGTTCTACAGGAATAATAAAGGTTATAAATAATGGGTAAAGAAATACAAGAGCGAGCAAAATTTGATAAAATAAGATATGCAAACTGTTGGGAAGACCCTATCCTTTTATTGGAGGGGTTCAATATAAATTCGAATTCAAAGTGCATTTCAATTGCATCTGCGGGAGATAATTCACTGTCACTGCTTACAAAAAATCCTCAACTTGTTTATGCTGTAGATTTAAGTATTCCGCAAATTGCCTGTTGCGAGTTAAAAAAATATGCAATCAAATTTTTGGACTATGACAATTTTCTTGAACTGCTCGGTTTCAAAAAATCAGTAAAACGACTTGAAATATTTAAATCAATTGAAGAAAATTTATCATTACAAAGTAAATTTTACTTTCAAAACAACGAAAATTTGATTAGAAACGGAATAATACATCAAGGAAAATTTGAAAATTACTTTCAGCTTTTTGCAAAAAAAATAATGCCGTTAATACATAATCAAAAAGTTATGACAGAATTATTTCTCCCTAAATCAGTTGAGGCTCAGAAGTTGTATTACGACAAGACTTGGAACAATTGGAAATTTAAAGCACTCTTTGAAATATTTTTCTCAAAATTTGTAATGGGAAGACTGGGCAGAGATAAGGAATTCTTCAAATATGTTGATACTTCTATGATTGCAAAAAACATTAAGGAACGCGCTGATAAAGCTTTAAGGGATGTCCCTACTTGGAATAATCCTTATGTTAATTACATTTTATTAAACAATTTCGAATTTGCGCTGCCTCATTATGCAAAAAAAGAAAATTTTGAAATAATAAAACAAAATATCGACGCTTTGGAAATCAAGACCGGAACAATTAACGAAGTTGCAAAAAATTCTAACCTTAAATTTGACTGTTACAACCTCTCAGATATTTTCGAGTATATGGATACAAATTTATTTAAAGAAATTTCATTGCAACTCTTATCAAGCGCAAATAAGGGTGCGAAATTTTGTTACTGGAATATGATGGTTAACAGGCGAATATCTGAAATTTTACCTAGGAACTTTGAATACAAACAGGACTTATCAAAAGAATTATATACAAAGGATCGTGCATTTTTCTACAAAGATTTTATCGTTGACGAGGTGACTTCAAATGCATGATATAATATACAGCGGAATAATTTCCGCAATATTTATAGTTATATTTGTTGTTGCAGAAATTGCACACGCAAAAAATGTTGATGTAGAAATTACAAGAAAATTTGTTCATTTCACAGGAGCATTTACCACAATATTTTTCCCGTTTATCTTAAAATCACATTGGACAGTTCTTATTCTTGCGAGCATTTTCGGCGGGATTTTATTTATAACAAAAAAACTGGGTTTACTTCAATCTGTACACGGAGTTACACGACAATCGGAGGGCGCAATTTACCACCCAATTGCAATTTATATATGTTTTTTGTATGCAACATTTTTAAACCAACCTTGGTTTTACGTAATATCAATTTTAATTCTCGGGGTATCAGATGCAACAGCGGCATTAGTGGGAAAAAATTACGGAGCCGCGGAATTTATTGTAGAAGAAGGTTACAGGAAAACCTTTGAAGGGTCTTTTACTTTCTTTTTATCAGCATTTCTAATCACACACTTAATCCTACTGCTCACGACTCCAATCGGGCGATTAGAATCTGTTCTTGTTGCAATTTTGATAGCAATAATTATGACCCTTTTTGAGAGTATTAGCCTTAAAGGGGCTGATAATTTGTTCATTCCAATAGGAACAATGTTTGTATTATCTAAAAACATTAATCCGTCAGCAGAAATTATTATTTTCCATATTGCAATATTAATCGCTTTTTTACTCGGATATCTTATTTTGATGCTGCCATATAAAAAAGTAGGATTTTCAGGAGTACTTCTCTTGGGTTTGATAAACTATATCGTATGGGCACTGCTTGGGAACAGCTATGCCGCAATTTTATTTACATTTGCATTCATTTGTCAAAAAACAGATTTAGTGCTTGATTACTCTTGTGATATTTCTGATAAGTATAGGGTCAGACCTGTTTTTTATATTCTTGCAATCCCTGTAATATGCGCTTTTTTGGGGCAATTTGTCGGGAATATTATTTTATATCCTTTTGTAACATCAATAATTTGCGAAAGCTTTATTATTAAAACAAAATTCTTTAACGGGGATTTAAACAAAGGATTTGTAGCAACATCAATAATATCAACAATAGTATTAGGAGGAGTATATGTACTTATCGGATAACAAAGAAGATTTTTTAAATTTCCCCAAACTTTTATATGCAGAAGACCCTTTTTATACAACAAAAGCAGAAGATATTTCCAATTGCGAAAAACTGTTTGTGGTAAAAGACGGCGATAAGACTCTTGCTCGTGCAGGATTTTTTGGCGGAGAAAAAGCACAAATAGGATTTTTTGAATCGGAAAATAATATTGAAGCAGCCAGATTTTTATTTCATGAGATTAAAACTTACGCCATCTCAAAAGGATATAACTATATAATAGGACCGATAAACGGCTCTACATGGAAAAAATACCGTGTGACTTTACCCTCAAACAATCCGCCATTTTTGCTTGACAATTACAATAAGCCTTATTACAACGAACTATTTGAACAATGCGGATTTGAAACAATTGCCAATTATTCGTCTTCTATCATAAAAAACTTGAACCAAGACTTTTCAAGGTTAAAGAAATTCTCCTCAATATTTGAAAAAAAAGGAGTAAAAATCCGGAAATTTAATCCTGAACAATTTGATGAAGATATAAGAAAAATTTATGATGTCTCTATTAAAAGTTTTGTTAATAATTTTCTATACACCCCAATAGAATTTGAAGACTTTTATAAAATGTATGAACCTGTAAAAGCATTTTTGAACCCTGAATGGATTCTACTTGCGGAAAACGAAAATAATGAAGCGATTGCTTTTATTTTTGGATTTGACAACTTGTACAGTCGAGAAAAAAAGTCTTTGATTATAAAAACTCTGGCACAAGTACCTGATTACAAATATCGAGGGATAGGCTCTTATCTGGTCGAAGTTATACATCAAAAAGCATTTGAAAATAACTACGATAACATTATACACGCACTTATGCACGAAGATAATGTTTCAACAAATATACTGTCCGGAGAAATATATCACGAATACAAGCTTTATGGGGTTAAATTATGATAAATAATATTGTAGAAATTTTATTTCAAAATGCCGAAAAATTCCCGGACAAACCAGCAATTATACATAAAAAAGAAAAAATCACTTATGGACAATTGGCTCAAGAAGTTAAAGATTATGCACAATATTTTTTATCAAAAGGTATTAATAAAGGTGATAACGTTTTAATATTTGTTCCTATGTCAATAGAGTTGTACAAGATTTTATCAGCAATTTTTTACATAGGTGCAACAGCGGTCTTCGTAGATGCCTGGGCAGATAAAAACAGGCTCTCACAAGCTCTCACAATCGTTCCTTGCAAAGCGTTTATAGGATGTCCAAAAGCCTTTATCCTAAAATTACTCTCTAAGAAAATTAGAGAAGTTAAAACAAATATCATATCAGGAACTATAAGAAAGCCCCAAAAACTTTTACAAATTAAAACTGCAACACCAGACACAACAGCACTCATAACATTCACAACCGGCTCAACGGGACTTCCTAAAGCCGCAAAAAGGACTCATGATTTTTTATTGGAGCAACACTATGTATTAAAAAAACATTTCTCTCCAAACTTAAATGATGTAGATTTAACAAGTTTACCAATATTTGTTTTGCATAACCTTGCCTGTGGAACAACTTCCGTTATACCGGACTTCAACCCTCAAAAACCGGCGGATATAAATCCGCAAAAAATATTAAATGATATAAAAAATAATAATATAACTACCTCAGTAGGCTCCCCGATGTTTTATGAAAAACTTGCAACCCACCAAGAAATAAAAGGATTGAAAAGAATATTTACCGGAGGAGCACCTGTCTTTCCTAAACAAGCAAAACTTTTTAGCTCTCAGTTTAAAGAAACCAAAATTGACATAGTTTACGGCTCAACTGAAGCCGAACCAATTTCTTCGATTTCCACAGATGAAATGTTGAACTTTAACGGAGAACTAAAGGATGGACTATTTGTTGGAAAACCTATCCAAGATATAAATATAAAAATTATAAAACCTACTGACAAACCTATAGATGATTTTGAAAATATGTGGCTCAACACAGGTGAAATTGGTGAAATTTGTGTTGAAGGCAAACACGTTTTAAAAGAATATTTTAACAGCAAAGAAGCCGAAAGGTTTGCCAAAATAAAATATAACGGACAAATATGGCACAGAACCGGAGACGGCGGATATTTGGACGAAAACGGTAATCTTTTCTTAATGGGTAGAATAAAAAACAGGTTTGAACATAATGGTAAAGAAATTTATGTATTCCCGATAGAAAATGCCTTATCAGAAATAAATGGGGTTAGTATCGGCACAATTTTAAAAGTTGAAAAAGAAATAATAATAGCAATTGAATCAGAATTTTCAAAAAATATATTGGAAGAAGAATTAAACTCAAAAGGGTTTGAGTTTGATAGACTTGTTGTTACAAAAATTCCTCGAGACCCGCGACACAACTCAAAAATTGATTATGACCAATTAAAACGCCTAATCACACTAATAATATAACTAAATGTTAAGATTTTAAAAAAAAATCAGGAAATAATTAAAGAAACGAATAAAATGAGCCGACAAAGAACGAGTGTGTAAATTTTAATAAGGCAAAAACATATGGATTTCAACGAATACAGCATAGAAGGCAAAAACGGCAGAGAACAGCTTAAGAAAGGTAAGCAAGGCGTTCGTAAAGAACAAGTGGATAAAAAATTTCACAACCTTTTTAACGCATACGATACCAATAATGACGGGACTCTTGAAATTAACGAACTACAATGCGTTTTTCAGCATCTGAAAGATGCTGCCGGTGATAACGTTTTAGACGCTGCTGAAAACAAATATATGCAAACTGTTTTTGCTGAAAAGCTTGCTATTAAAGATGCTGATTTTATGGGATTTGTTAAATCCATTTCTGATGCCTCTGAGGAAATTGTTACTACTCAATCTTCTATTGATGAAGATGGTGGAGAAATCATTAGAACAGAATATACAGATGGGACTATCGAAACTATTTATTTATACCCGAATGGCGAATTTAAAATGAAAGAATTACGCCAAGATGCCGTTAACACTCAAGTTTATTACACTATCGGAAACAATTTTAACAAAAAATATACGCAAAAAGAACTTGATGAAATAATTAAAAAAGAACACTCTAAAGCCATTGCCAATTTCAGAAAAGCACAAGCTCAAGCTACCAAAGAAAACGGCATTATGGCATTCAAGCCTTTACCGTTAAAAGATTTCACAAAAATGTTTATGGACAATAACGTTATTCCGCATACTAATACTAATGAAATCCATAGACAGGAAAAGCTTTACTCTCCCAGATTTATTGCCGAATCTTTAGGCGTTGATTCTACTACCGAAGAAGGTAAAAAAATCATTGAAAGATTATCTCATTTAACGGAAGAGGCAATAAGGCAGATTTCAGATATTAACGAAATAAAAGAAATCATTACTTCTAACGAATTAGAGCCTACTTTCGACAATATCTCAAATATCTTAGAATTAGCTTATGGTATTACTCTAAGAACGGAGGACGAATTAAAGGAGGCTGAACCGCAACGTGAAAATTTAATCACACAAATCAAAGCCGCTGAAGTTTTAACTAACCTTTACGAAACATGTGCTCAATATAACGATCAATATACAGATAATTTAGGGCTGTTTGGGTTAGGTTCTGAAGGTATCGGATATGTATTAAACAAACTTGGTATTGATGGAGAGAACCACTACCAATGGGCTCAGTCTTGCAGAGAATTTGCTCAAAGGGCTAGTGAATTGAAGGCACTGAACCCTGAAAAATTTAACGAAGGATTCAAAAAGATTTATGGCAACAATGCGGATAAATGGGGTATAGATTTTAACCCTGAGGCTTTCAAACAGTTATTTGAAATAATTGACGCAGGTAAGGCGACTAATGAAAAAGGTGAACTTACAAAAGAATACAAAGATGCGGTATTAAAGGCGTGTAATTTTGTTGCTGACAATCCAAATGACAGCACTTTCAACACGGTAGTAAACGGTTTTGGTGAAGCTTTACTTATGGTTATGACCTTAGGGTGGGCGGCTGAAGCTAAAGGTGGACAAGTCTTGGCTACCACGGCAATGGGTACATTTTCCAAACTCGGTGTCTCCATAGCTTCCAAACAGGCTGGTAATAAACTTCTGCAAGGGGCTTTAAGATTCTCCGGTAAAGCGGTTTCGTTATTAGGGCCTGCATTGAATGAAGGTACTAAAATGGCGGCTTATACGCTTGCTACCGGTACTGCTTCTAATCTTGCTAACAGAACTATTAAATTCGACAGCGAAGAGAATTCTTTCGACAAATTCTTGGAAACAGAAGCCTTTGTTGCTGATGGAGCAAAAGGGTCTTTCGGATTTGGGGCTTTTGCGGGGGTGTTTGGGTCTACCGTTACGCAGGCGGTTGTGAACAGAGTCTCTAAAACTTCTTCTAAAGTAATAAATGCTTTAGGCGAGAAGTTTAGTGCAGGAGCGGTTAATGCTAATGAAATTTATGCCAAAGTTTTGGAGAAATCTATCCCGTCAACTTTAGGTGAATGTGCGGCTTTTGCTACAGATATTGTCGGATTTACGGCTTTTGAAACTGCATTAGCTATTTACAACAATGCCGACAAAGATATTTCTGCAGAAAATCTTACTGAATTATTGTGGGAAGAATTCAAGGGGCAGGGATACAACTTAGGTCAAATTAAGATTATATCTCATCTCATTATGTGGATGTCAGGCAGCAGAAGTGCCAGAATGAATTCGCAAAACTATTTAAAAGACAATCTGCCGCAGTTGAAAGGGGTTACTGTAGAGGAGCTAAGCAGCAAAAAAGAAGGCTACAAAATTAACCTGCCGGACGGTAGAAAAATTGAATGCAAAAATGAAAATGAGATGATTTCATCTTTACACTTAATGGTTAGAGAACAGACCGCGTTTAGCAGTAAGTTCGATAAATCTAATACAGAGGTGCGGACTAATTCAAAGGATAATGAGACCGAAACCCTTGCTCCGTTCGCAGAAAGACTTACAAGAACACCAAGCCTTGAAGAGTTAACTAATCCAGAAATAAGAGAAGTTATACTTGAAAACGGTGAATATAACGAAAACGGTGAATTTATACCTGACGGTACCTATACGGTAACAGAATCAGGAAATCCACTTGCAAAATCCACTACATTCAAAAAATATCCGGAAGGTGACAAGAAAATTGCTCAAAATGTTAATGAGTTGATGGACCAGCTGCAATCATTATCAAGAACTAACAAGAAAAATTTCAGTAAATATCAGGTAGAAAATATTAAACGCTTCTTTAAAAATAATCCTGACATTTCAGTTGCCGAGGTTTCTGAAGCAATACTTGATTATACACACGCTACAGGAAAGCGATTTACATATCACGGTGAACTTGATGAGCTTGGCTTTGAAGATTTCGCTAGAATGAACGATTTTAAATCTTTTAAAGAAAATATCAAAGAATTTGATAAACTTATGACAGAATTAGATTCTGAAGCAGATTCAGAAAACTCATATTTGGCAAAAGAGTTAAAAAACTTGAGAAAAGAATACTTCCGTGAACAGATGGGTGGTATTAAGCCAGAAGAATTTAAGAAAAATATTGAATTTTTCAAGTCATTAGATAGTAATATTCAAGAAGACTTTATGAGATATCGCCCTTCAGTCTTATTTGAATCTCATCCGGATTCATTTTATGAAAACATAAACATTGCAAATGAATACAATAAATGGGCTAAAGAGTTTAATAAAGATAAGCCATCTGAGTCAAGAGTGACTGTTATTGGTGATGAAGCTTACTGTTATGCAACCTACACTGAGGAACAATTAGCTCAAGTCAAGAAAAATATTGAACTTGTAAAAAATATGGTGTCAAATGGAGTTAACAATAGAAATTTGATTGCAAATATTTTATTTAATTCAGCGAGAAACAGTTCTTATACTGATTTAGAAACAAGACTACGCACCGAATTGGGTGAGAAATTTGACTACAAATACTATGAAAAAATACCGGATAAACAACATGTGTTCAATCCGGAACAATACAATTTGTCAATAGAAATAGCCAGGATTTTCCCTGAAGGTATGGAAAAATTAACAAACTACGATTTAAGTAGGTTAACAGACCAATACTTAAAACTGGATGCTGCCGGAAAACAAAATATGAAAGCCAAAATTACTATAGCACAAAAATTACAGCATCTTGTATCGTATAGAAGTCAGATTAGTAGAGATATGCTATACCATTTCTTGTCACAAGAAGAAATTCCCAACGCGGAAAAAATTGCTGAATTTCTTGAAAACGCAGAACCTGATTTTACAAAGAAAATATCTTTTGAAAATTCTCATAGTCTCTTTGAGTTTAAAAAATTTTTTACACCGGAAAATCTTGATAACATGATTGAATGTGCGAAACTTCACAGCGAACTTCCGAAAAAACTTGCAGACTATTTACAATCAGAGAATTCTTTACTAAAAAGAAATCCTTACAGTAGAGAAACAGAATTAAATTATCAGTACAATATTCCTGCATCAGAATTGCGTGAACGTATTGAGCTACTCAAAAAATATGAAGACAAATTAGAGCCTTCAATGATGGAAAATATTTATCTCGGACGTTTCAAAGCAAATGAACAAACAATCAAAATTCTTACAGAACTCAACCCTGTGTTAATACGGAAAATAGCTCAATATACAAGTATGGCAGAAGTTCTTAATCAACTGGATATTGAAACTGCAAATAAATTTATTGATTTTGTTAAACAATCAAATATTACAGAAGATACTGCGAGTTCTTTTGCCGGAAATTATGCTTATAATAAAGAAATGTTCAGTATATTTAAAAACTTAACTACTGAAGAACTTGCCAGCATAACATTCAAAGATATTGCAGAACTTCGCTCTCCGTTGAATGAATATAACTGTCAACATATCAAAAATGCTATAGCCAATACTCCAAAAAGAATAAGAGACATAATAAAAGAAGATGCTTCTCTAAGTTTTTATAGTGACTATAAAAGGTCTGATCAAGGTTCATACACAGAAACTTATTTACAGGTCATTGCCGAGTTGGATAAGTTTTCTGATGCTGACTTACAAAGCATTGGTTCTAAAGTAATTTTATCATTCATTGAAAAAAATGATTACTCCATTGAATGCACATTAAATCCTGAAAATGTAGAATTATGGAAACAAGTACCTCAAGAAATTAAAGATAAACTTGGTAAAAATGCATTATCACTACTTACATCTGAGAATACCATTGATGTAAATACCATTATTGAAAAATATAATAAATTAAACAAACAAGGTATCTTTGATTATATAAACAGCAATCGCTTTGCAGAACTTATTAATGACTCAACAAGCAAAATTGAAGAAAAAATAGATAAAATTATACAAGATCCTAAATATGACAGAGACAACATCAATGATTTAATATATACAATGAAATCAAATCCTGCTAATATTGATTTTGTTGATGAATTAATCAATAACCCGAAATTGAGTAATAACGATATCGCAGATATATACGGAAAACTTTCAGAAAATTCTGAAATAGCAGCAAAACAAAAGGAATTTGCACGTTATCTCATTGAAAGAGATGATGTAGAAAATTCTCTTATCTGCGACCTTCTTATGGAAATCGGCAAAAGTACTAGATTTAGAGGTTTTGACCAACCTGAGGAAGTTTCTGGAATAGTTGATCAAAAAATAGAATTTGCTAAAGAACTTCTTGATAATCCAAATATCGAAAATAGTGATATCCACCAAATTTTATCTCGTCTGAGATCAGAAACTTCCTTTGACTCTTATAGGCAACTTATAATTGACATGATAAACAGCAAACTTAAAGATCCTGACAAAGGAGCAAGTCTCGTCCCAAAAGATAACTCAACCTACGACAGACGCATATCTACTGATGCTCTTACCGATATCTTGTACTCCCTGAGCAACGGTTGGGATAACAAGAATGGTAAAGAATCTTCACAAAGATTTGAAATTGCAACCAGACTACTTAACGAAACCAATTTTGATGGTAACTATATTCACAACGCCCTTCAAACTATAAAAGGATGCTCTGAAGAATCACGTTCGTTAGTAACAGATTTCATAATAAAACACAGTGAAGGTGAAATAATTCAGGCTGACACTGTATTAAAAATTGTAGAACAGTGTAACGGAAATAACGAACAAACAAAAACAAGATTAAACTTTGCTGAAGAATTAGCAGGAAAAATTGATAATAAACTAATTCCGAGAATTATCGAAAATCTTAATACCCCTGAACAAACACCTTTAATTAAAGACTTCATTATGAAATATAAAGACGGTAAAACTTTTTCTTCAGGTACAATGTTAAAAATTATTGATAATTGCGGACAAACTGCAGCTCAAACAAAATTTAGATTAGACTTTGCTGAAGAATTAGTAGGAAAAATTGATAATGAAACAGAACAAATTGATACTGAACTAATTCCGGGAATTATTGAAAACCTTAATTTACCTGAAACAAGAAGTTTTGTTATAGAACTATGCAAAAACAAAAAATTCCCCAATAATTATATTAAAAATATCCTTGAAAAGATTGAAACTCCTGAACAAATTCTACAAGCTAAACAATTCGTTAAATCAATTGAATTTTTCAATGACAATATAAAATATCTGACTCATCAGGATATGAATGTAACAGAAGATTTGGTAACAAATACTTTAACCCAAAACTATAGAGGAGTTACGAATATCATAGACGTTATCGGGGAAACTGGACTACGTCACGCTTTAGGCTTGAGATATAAGGGACTGAAACAGCTAACATCAAATGCCGCTTCCTTGAGTAACTTATCTCCTGAAGCCAAAGCCACTTTGAAAACAAAACTGGCTCAATTACCACACCCTGAACAAAGACTCGCTAAATTAGAAATCATTTCTGCGCTTGTCGGTAATGTAGATGAAGCCGGGCTTTTGAAAATTATCAACGAAATAGATACACCTCAAATGACAAAAGCTCAAAAAGAATTGACTGACAAAATCTTTGCTACTGATAAACCGTACAACGAGCAAATTGAAGATTTTATTACGGAATTTAACGTGCCGAATGAAAAACAAGACATCATCAGAAAATTCCTCCAAGCTCAAAACTTGAACGAAAAATATGTTACCCCTCCGACTATTGAGGAACAAGTTGCCGTTATTGACAAGAAAATTCAAAGTATTCAACAAAATAACAAAATCCCTGAAAATAAAAAACAAGCTTACCTAAATCAACTACAACGTCAAAAAGCTGAAATGCTGGCTAAACCTGAACTATATACTCAAGCCAGAATTAATGACCGTGCAATAAAACCGCTTGAGGCTCAAGTTGAAGCTCATATTAACCTGCCTAACCAAAATACTGCATTCACAAAAGCTCTAAATACTGAAATTTACAGACTCTTAAATATTGAACCTACTGAAGAACTTTTAACAGCTATAACCTACGACAGCAACTATATCTCAAGATTGTTTGCAGGTATTTCTAATTCTGGGTTCAAGGCAAACTTTAATAAGTTAATATCACTTATTGAGAAAAATCCTAACAGAAGATTTACGGATATAATAATGGATATTCCTGAAAACCAAGAAACTGCAAGGTTATATGCAGAAAATCAGTTGGATTTTAACAGATGGATGAACTTTGATAAAGATTCTTATGAACAATTTACGGTAAAAATAGATGTTAAACAAGCTATACAAGCAGCCAAGCAAAAACTGTTAGACGAGTTTTCATCAGAACTTGCATCTAAACTAGACCCAAATGAACTTGAAACGTTGAAAGCTATTATGATTGAAAAAGGCATTAACGAACCAGGTCAGAAAACATTGCCGAAAATAATAAAAGCTTTTGAAAAAGAATTTGAAACTAACGATTATTGGAAACAAAACAATCCTGACATACAAACTTTCAAAGACCACATCGAAATTCACAAAAAGAATGCTCGTGACGTTGAAGAACTAAAAGAAACATCCGACGACCTATATGTTCGACTCTGGGATAAGGATAATGTTGGCAGAAACCTCTTCTTCGGCAACCACGTCGGATGTTGTACATCTGTCGGCAGCTTCAACTCTTTTGCAGCTCCACAGCACTTAATGAACGCTTTTGTCAATGGTATTGAAATTGTTGACAAAGCCGGCAACTCTTTAGGTAATTCAATGTGCTACTTTGCTAAAGTTGACGGACAATTGACTTTTGTAATTGACAGCTTTGAAGCTAACGGTAAACTCGGTGCCGCACCTGAAGTAACTGATGCCATAATTAACTATGCAAAACGAGTATGTGCCGAAATGGGACAACCTAATGCAAATGTAATGTTTGGTCCTAATTATAACAAAGTCAATTTTGACAGATGTATAAAAACAGATGGACATACTATAGAAATAATTGGACAGGCTCCGGAAGAGACATATATTGACTGTGTTGGCGGCCGAAACAGTATAAACAGTCCTGCCTACGAAAGAGCTATGCATGAAATTATGGATTTATAAATAGATTCCCTCCCAGAAGGAGGGAATCTACATGATTATAACTGACTATAATGCGAAATCTTCTTCTGCTGGTAAAACCGTAGGAATATTTTTTACCCAATTTTTTGCAGTGTCACTTGCTTTTGTCCAGTTAGGAGCAAGCAGACCTCTTTGAACCCACATCAATTCTTTAAAGAACTCATATTGTGAATTCAATGCATCAATTTTTGCACCAAAATACAAGTGTTGAGCATCTGCTATTTGATTAATAGGAACCTGCCCAAGAAGATATTTACTCTTAACCATTTGATAGTTCTCAGCTTCAGCAAACATAGCTTTGTATGATTTTTCAATTATAAAATATTTAGCAATTGCCCGATTAACAACTTCTCTTACATTCATCTCTATTTCAGTATTAACCTGCTCAAGATAAGTTTTAAGTTCATCTAATTCAGCCTTACATCTTGCAATTTCAGCAATTTTTGTTCCGCCTTCAATAGGCTTCCACTGAGCAGCAACCATTACTCTTGTTGACTGCTTATCGAGATTAAGCCACGGAGTACCCATCATCCCGCCTGTTGCAAGATAGGTTGATGCCATTTGAAGATTACCTTCTTTTTCATAAGGAAGATTTCTATCAAATTGGGTTCCGTATTCAAGCGAAAGTTTTGCATTCGGCATAACGAACTTTTGCGCATAATTTGACATTTCAGCTTTCTTCATAGCGATTGCAGCTTTTAATTTGGTTGTTTCCGGCGCAAGATAAATTACTTCTTCTACAAGCATGTCTGTAAATTTATCAAGCTTTTCAGGTGTTCTTACATGATCAATAATATGCAAGTCTGACGTAAAGAAAGCAGGACTATCTGCTGTCAAAGGGGCAAGTTCAAAGTTTTCTTTTTGATCTTTATACAATAATTTATTGATATGAACTTTAATATTCTTGTATTCAGCTTTCATACTCAGAAGTTTTTTCTCAGATTCACTTACCTCGCCCGCCCAACGCAAAACCTCTTCATTGCCACATTTTCCTGCGGCAGAACGAACACGGGCAATTGCAAGATTTTCTCTTGTTTCTTGGACGTATTCTTCCTGAACTTTTATAATGTTTTCCAGCATAAGCATTTCAATATATAAAAGTCCTGTATCAAACCCCATTGATGCTTCGGTTAAAGCTTTGTCCGCTTTATCAAACTTCAACTTTTTATGTTTTACAATAATATTTGTAACCAAATCAGGTGAGTAAATCACTTGATCCATTCCGACAGTAAACTGACCTACACGTGTAGGAACATTTGAATAAGATTTTGCATAACCATCATTATAAGATTGATGTCCCAAATCTAATCTTAATGTTGGCAAATATCTTAAATAAGCGCTTGTCGTAGCTCTTCTTGCTGCCTTAACTAAATATTTTTTACGTGCAATATCAAGGTTATTTTCTTCCAAAACATTTAATATATCTTCAAGAGTATATTTAGGCAGTTTTTTATGAGAAATTACATGAGAATTATTCAAAAGTCTTAGCGGGGCTATATAACCAACTTGTTCCGCCGTATCAGAATTGAAAAAGATTACTTTATCATCATAAAAAGGTATCTTCTCGTTTTTAACCGCAGCACCGTGCAACACACCATGAATGTTAAATGAGGTAGCTTCAGCAATTTTTTTATCTACATCGAAAGTTGATGTTCCAAGCATTGCACCAATATTTACATCTTCTCTTCCGACAGATGAGAATGAAGGCAATTTACGCTCATTTATAAGCTTATATAAATCCTTTCTCTGAACAGATGTAAGGTTGAATAACGGAGTAACAAATACCGCATCAACATCTTTTGGAAGTTTTGTTATTGTATCTTTAATATTTGTACTTACTGGAACAATTGTATAATTCAAGTCACAATTCTTTTCTCTAAGTTTTTTATCAATTACAGCATTCCAATCTTTTCTGCTTTTATAAAAATTTTCATTTACCAAAATTGCAGTTTTCTTCTGATTAGGAACCAACTTTTTATATAATACAAAATCATTTACGGATTGTTGAACAGGATTAAAAAATTTATCACTCAAATTTCTCAAACCATACTGATCAATTGTTACAACATATTTATTTTTATTTTTTTTGTCCACATAATAGTTGCTTGACATAAATCCGAGAGAAATAACCATAAAAGCACGTGACGCAAGAGCTTTGTCAGAAGCTTTTATCGCCCCGTTCTCACTCCAATCACCTGTAAAAACTAAATCCTGCGGAAATGCAGCCTTGTAGTCAGGCAACAATGATTTTGTTATAGTTTTTTGAAAAACACTTAGTATTTCCGCATTCTTATCAGAAGGACCATCAAACACAAATGCCAACTCAACAGTCCTAGCATTTGGGGCAGCTTGTAATTGGTTTTGATTTTTTGGTACATCTGTTATTGCTAAGGTAGAAACTCCGCTAAAACATAATACAAGTGCGACAGATAGCATCGCGCTAACAAATCTTTTCATTTTCTCTTAACTCCTAACTATATATAATCACCTAAATTTTTGCAGTAACTGTAATTAGTTTAGCAGAAAAGTTTCTTATGACAAAATTGTTAATATAATTGTTTACACAAATTTATAATATGTATAAGTTAATACATTATAAATTTTAATTTAATAAAAAATACCCTATATTCAAATATGTTGCAAAAAGTATCCATATAAAATAAGGAATAAGCAAAATTCCGGCTAGTTTTGATACACAATAAAAATCACGAATCGTTAAATAAACAAAAATATCCAAAATAACTATTACAAAAAGTCCCAAAATCATGTTCTTCAAACCAAAAAATAACGGAGTCCAAAGAAGATTCAGCAATATCTGCACTGCAAAATAAAAATATCCTGATTTTTTATTTTGCGCAGGTTTAAGGCAATAAACAATAAACGCCAGTGTAATTGTAATATATAACACACCCCATACCGGAGCAAACAACCAATCCGGTGGAGTAAATGGAGGTTTTATAAGACTTTTGTACCAAACAGAATTAAACATTTACTAATTGTAAAAAAGGAAAATGAAAGTTACAATTACCCAAGTTATTATACAGATTTAGCTATTTAACCAATCAAGACACTCTTTCGAAAAATCTGCTTCGAAATGCAAAAATAGGTCTTCTGCATGGCAACCGTTTTTGTATTCTTTGTATTTCTTACGGCAAACAGCTCTTCTGTACAAATCTTTTGTATGCCACGAACAAACGGTAGGATCTTTTTCCCCTGCAAGAAACAAAGTTGGAACCTTAATCCTATCTATTACATCTATAGGCTTAATCTTTTTTAAAGGAATAGGATACGGTCGTATTGAAGCAAATCTGTCAAATTCAAATTTTTTAAAAGTTTCACCCCACGCCTCTTTTTTCCACATTTTATTTTCTATTTTAGAAAAATCAGTCGGTACTGAAACTGCAATAATTTTATCTATAAAAACACTTTTTGAGCCATAAATTACAGCCATTGCAGCTCCAAGAGAAAACCCGACAAGATATATTTTTTATATTTATTCTTTCTTGCAAACCTGACAACAGCGTCCATATCCATTAATTCTTTTGCCGTAAAAGTATACATTCCGCCACTTTTACCGTGACCTCTAAAATCAAATGATATAACGTCGTAATGCTTGGCAAAAAATTCTGAAATCTGTACAAATGCATCGGAATCTTTTGTCATACACCAACCCGGAGCAACAACTACAACTTCATCAAAATTGTTCTGATAGTAATTTATTGCGATATTTAATTTATCCTTTGTTACTAAATTACAGGTTTTCATACCATTCTTTTAAGTCTTTTCGTTTAACTTTTCTGGTAGATGTTTTAGGAAGCTCTTCCCTATGAAGAACCACAACCGTCGGAATTTTATACGGCGCAAGATTTGCTTCTGACAAACGCTTAACCTCTGCTTCCAATGCAACTTGAATTTCTTCATCTGTCTTCTTAGCAAGTTCATCAGACGGTGAAATAATTACACCAACTTCTTCCGTTCCTGCTTTATTTCCGGATTTAATAGTCAAAGACATTACACAAAGTTCTTTTATTAAATCAGAAGTTTCTAAAACAGCTTCAACTTCTTCAGGAAATATTTTTTTGCCGCCACCAAGTACAATCATATTCTTAATTCTGCCGGTAATTTTGATAAATCCTTGTTTATCTATTTCACCAATATCACCGGTGTGGAACCAGCCGTCTTCATCAATAACTTCGGCAGTCATCTCAGGTTTACCGTAATAACCCTGCATAACGTTAGGTCCGGTTGCAAGAATTTCACCGTTGTCAGCAATTTTCACCATAACAGAAGGCAGAGCTTGACCAACAGTACCGATTTTAGAGTGACCGTAACGGTTTGTTGAAATTGTCGGAGATGTTTCTGTCAAACCATAACCTTGAAATACAGGAATACCTATTCTTTCAAAGAATTCTGCAACACTATCTTCAAGAGGAGCGCCACCGCAAATAAAACATTGAAGTTTTCCTCCCAAACCGTCAATTACTGATTTAAACATTAAACGACGAACTTTTCGCGGCATAAATTTTGCAATTCTATAAAGGACTTTGAATGCTTTTTGAGCTGCCTCAGGTTGTTTCTTTATCTGTTTATCAATACTGTTTTTAAGCATTTTTGCAACAAGCGGAACTACAATCATGTTCGTAATTCCCTTCTCTTTCATTGTTGAGGTAAGCTCTTTAGGATTTAGAGATTTTATATAGACAATTTTTGCCCCCATATATAACATCCCAAAAAATCCGCAATCCAACTCCAACAAATGATTTAACGGCAATATAGAAAGAAGTGTATTTTCATGTGTTAATCTGAACATAGCTTCAAAGTCACGAAGCTGAGAATAAATATTCCCAAAACTTATCATTACACCCTTTGGATTTCCGGTAGTTCCTGACGTATAAACAATAAGAGCAGTTTCATCAAGAGTTCTCGGTCTGCCGATATCTTTTTCTATATCAGACTCAAGCATCGAAACAGACTGAATTTCTGAGTACTCTCTTTCTTCATCGTCAAGAACAAAAATATATTCAATAGATTGAACATTGTTTTTGACTTCAATAGCATGTTCCAAATAGTGACTTGAACATAACAAAATTCTCGGATTACAATCATTAAGAATATGCGTATGTTCAGGAACTGTTAATTTAACATCAAGAGGAACTGTAATTGCACCTGTTTGAATTGAAGCAAACATACCGATTGAAAATTCAGGGCGAGACTCGCATATTATAGCAATTCTTTCACCACGTTCGACATTAAGAGTTTCAATAAGGTAGTTTGCAAACTTCTTGGCTTTTCGTGAAATTTCAATATAACTTAATTCCTCATAATCATCTTTTGTTTTTAATGCAAGCGCTTTTACTTGACCGTACATATCACTCTTTTCTTGCATTAAATCAAGGAAATTTGAATGAAGTTTTTGATTAATATTATAAAACGCTCTACGTTCAAGTGATTTCTTCATAAAGTTAACATTTATTTGAAGCTCATGAGCAATTTCTTTTTCATCTTTATCATTATCCCTAATAGGCTGCCCAAACTGGATAATAATAGTGTTAAACAATTTCGGAAGTTTTCTTGTTTTTCCCCAAGTTTCAAACCCACCTTTTATAGCAAACGGAACGATAGCACAATCCGCGTGTTTTGCCATCATTCCAACTCCACGGTTAAATTTACACAATTCGCCGTCAGGCGTAAATTTACCCTCAGGGAATATAATTACAGCTTCACCTGATTGAAGTTTTTTAACAGCAGCATCAATGGCTTCAACACCCTTTCCGAATTTTAAAGGTAAAACATTAAAATATTTCAACAAATGTCTTACAACAGGAACTTTAAATGCTTCAGGACCTGTTACAAACCACAAGTGACGATTAGTCGCCATTTGCAAAATAAACGGATCCAAATGCCCTGTATGATTACCGGCTAAAATCACCTTCCCTTTGCGCGGAATATTCTCAACTCCTTCTACTTTGTATCTGAACAATAACAGGAATAAATGTCCCAAAGTTGATTTCAATAAGAAATATCTGAAAGATTTATCTGCAATAAGAATAAGGAAAGCTAAAGTCGCAGAAAATACAGCAACACCTTTAAATACATTCAATGGATTTATAAATCCGATAATATTTGCAACCACTGCAGTGCCGACAAGAAAACTTAAAGTCGCAAAAGTCAATTGAAGACCGAAAACCTTACCACGCACTCTATCAGGAGTAACCTTTTGCAAAATAGTATCAAGCATAACAAGAACAACCGCATCAGCCATCCCAATAGGAATTAACCATGCCCAGGCAGTAGAAATACTATGACATAAAGGAGCTGTTATTAGTGCTGCACATAAAACAAGGAAACCGCAGGCAAACAAATGAGGAATTCTCATTAATCTTGCAAAATATACCGTTGCTGCCATACCGGCAATAATTCCGACACCTAATAAAGTTCTTAAATATGTCAAATCAGAAAATGTCAGACCGTAATAATCTGTTATAAGCGCATTCAAACTGTTTGAAAATACTGCAACAATAAATTGTAAACATATAGATAACCCAACAAGATACAATGCCTTTTTGTGTTTTTTCAGATAATTTAAAGCAACAACCATATCATTTGACTTCTCTTTTCTGACAAAATATTGTTGAGGTATCAAGAATTTAACAGTTGCAGTTAAAACAGAAGCTGTAAGATACATGCCTGCAACTATTGCAAATGCCTTTATACTACCAAACCCTGTTAAATAATTAGCAATGAACGCACCTAAAAGTAAAGCAATTGCACCTATGGAAGAAGTTAAAGCGTTGGCAAATTTCAACTGTTCACTTTGAACAACATTTGTAACTGCTGACATTTTCGCCGGATAGAAAAATGCAGCACCTGTCCCAAGAACAAATGCAAACGCATAAATAATATTCGGAGTTAAATGAGGAAGCATAAATATTAAGGCTGCAACAATCAATGCTCTAAATAAACAACTGACAGATAATATCAGTTTTCTTGAAAATCTGTCACTTAATGCACCGGAAAAAGGACTTATCAAAAATTGCGGCAACATAAAAACAAAAAACATTACCGCTATTGATTTTCCTGCGCTGCCGGATAACTGCAGCAATAGTGCAACAAGTAAAAATTGTACAATAGCATCAGAAAAATGTGAAAATATCTGCCCTAAAAATAATTTATCAAATTCTAAATTTGCGAGTGGCCCCAGCTTCTTCCTTATTAAATGCATTCCTTTTCTCCTATTTATATACTCAACCATTATATAATTTGTAATATAAAACAACAAGAATGTAACGAAAAAATCCTCAAAAATTAAAAAAGAAAGTAACAAAAGCCACTTCCTTCAAAAAATAAAAACCTCTATCATATAAAATAGAGGTTTTTAATAAATTAAGCCATTGTTTGTAACTTATTACCTGTATTTTTTCCATAACGAGCTACTAATTCATCTTCAGTTAATATTTTTGTTTCCCATTGCGCATTCGGGATGGTAGGTTTGTATTTAACTTCATAAGTACCATCTTTTAGAGGTTTAACATCAGTAGTAGAACCCATCATTACAGGAATTTCTAATTGTTCACCTTTACTTGTAGTCACAATTTGACGTACATTCGGGTTATCTTTTGCATAACTAACACTTCCTGCACCTGCCATAATAATTTCTCCTATAACTAATAACTACACACGCGATAAATAAAATCAAACAAACTCAAATTTTGCTAACTTTAATCATTTCTTTTACATTTTTTAATAAATTTGCAGGCAGAGTCGCAATGCCTGCATTCAAGTCTGCTGTAAAACGACAATCGGTTTGATGATTTTAAACAGCTGATTTAAGAATTATTTGTACTAAAAATTATTACAAGAAACACAAGTATTAAAAATACCAAGATTAATCCGAAAACATATCCAACATCAAAAATTATATTTGAAGAATGTTGTTTTATGAATTTCTGTTCAATAAATTGACATATTGTCAACAAACTAAAAATATTAACGTAACTAACTAATATAATACAATAAACAGGTATAAGTAATATTGCTGCAATTTCCAGTCTGGCAATTAGTGGTGATAACAACAAATTTACACACAAAAAAACAAATGCCAAATACCCTAATATACTGTTAATTTTATAACATTTAGTACTTCGAATCTTATTCAACATAGGACTAATTTATATTAATTATTAATTAATATCAAATTATAATAGCAGATAATTAGTCTGTAGAGTGGGCAAAAGCGTAAGCGTGCCCAACTACATTGAATATCCAAATGGGACAAGGTCGGTTGGGCATACTTGCCCCACAACATTAAATTACTTAAAAAATTCCAAAATCCTATATTTAAAAACTGTAAAACCATTAAATTGTTTTCTGTGCTGATATTTTCAAATCATATCCCAAACCTGCGAAAATTTTATGCAGAATTTCGATACTTGGAACCATTTTTCTTGAAAAAATCTTGTATAAAGTTATTCTATAAATTCCATTTTCAGCGACTTTGTCGCTTCCAAACAAAAGCGCTCCAGCCTCAGCTCACTCGC
>CAYUQM010000020.1:0-37756 GCA_964446855.1 uncultured Muribaculaceae bacterium | reverse complement strand
GGTCTATTCCTAAAATTAACATTATTTTTTGCTCTTATCCGCTAATTCGCTGTCAAGACGCAAAAATACAGGGGTAATTTCTTCTTTTGAAATTAATTTTCCTGCTTTTATGTTGTCAAAAGTGATATCATCAAGCTTTGTATTAATATCATATTTTAATTGTTTGGCCATAGCCGAAGCAATTGTCGGACAATACGGATAAATCAAACTTGCAATTGTGCACATGCTCTCTAAAACAACATATAAAACCTTAGCGCATTCGTCCCATTTTTCAACTTTTGCTAAAGTCCAGGGTGCATTATCCGTTACATATTTATTTATAATATCTACAAGCTCAACTATTTTTAGCGCAGCTTCCGCCACTTCATAATAATCAAAATGATGTTTAACAACTTTAATTGTTTCTTTTGCTTTGTCAAAAATTTCGCTTTCTTTAACAATTGATTCAGTGCTTATTTCACCGTCAAAATACTTACAAAGCATTGATAAGGTTCTGTTTAAAAGATTTCCCATAGAATTTGCCAAATGCGCATTAACTTTTTCTTTAAAATCATCACCCGAATAATTTCCGTCTTTTCCGCAACCTTTCTATCGAAGCTCAAACTGAAGCAAGAATGTTGATGTTAGCTACTAATAATATTCTTGCTCCGGCTACAGGTAAACCTATCATTACTCCTTCTCAGGATATGGTATTGGGTATGTACTACCTGACTATTATGAAAAATCCTGATATGGATGTTAAAGGTTACTTCTACAACTTCCAAGATGCAATCTCTGCACTTGAAGTTGGTGTAATCGAGCTTCACGATAAGATTATCGTAAGAGATGAAAAAGGTGAAAGAATTGAAACAACTGTTGGTAGAATTATCTTCAACGAAACAATCAGAAAATCTATCACTTTGTAAAATTGATACTCAAGTAACGTAAATAAATTAAATTGAGGAAATAATAGAATGGAAACAACTTATACTAATTCAAAACATAAGACACTGGATTTCATCAATAAACAGATGGATAAAAAGGCGTTGAACCAGTTTTTATCTCAAATGTATTTGGAATTCGGTGGTGCAACTACTGCAGAGTTAGCTAACAGCTTGAAGAACCTCGGTTACAAATATGCAACAAAATCCGGTACTACGATTTCAATTGCAGATTTGCAGGTTCCTGATGTTAAAAAAGAACTTTTGCAGGAAGCAGAAACTGAAATTGAAAAATCTACCAGCAGATACCTTAAAGGTGAAATCACTGAGGTAGAAAGATATACAAAAGTTATCGACACTTGGTCAGAAACAACTGCAAAGTTGACTTCAAGTGTAGTTGAGAACTTTGACAGATTGAACCCTGTGTATATGATGGCATTCTCCGGTGCGAGAGGTAACTTATCTCAGGTATCACAGTTGGTTGGTATGCGTGGTTTGATGGCTGACGCACAAGGTCAAATCATCGACTTGCCGATTAAAGCAAACTTCAAAGAAGGCTTATCCGTTACAGAATACATCATTTCATCTTATGGTGCAAGAAAAGGGCTTGTAGATACCGCGTTAAAAACAGCTGACTCAGGTTATTTGACAAGACGTTTGGTTGACGTTGCGCAAGACGTTATTATCCGTGCAGATGACTGCCATACTACAAAAGCTATCGATATGAAACCTATCATGGACGGTGATACTGTTATCGTTCCTCTTATCGACAGATTGTTAGGTAGGACAGTCGCTCAAGATATCGTTGATGCTGACGGTAAAGTTCTTGTTGCTAACGGAACAACTATGGACAGAGACGACGTTAAAAAGGTTGCTCACTTGAACTTAACAGAATTGAAGGTTCGTTCAGGTTTGACTTGCGGTCTTGAATACGGTATCTGTCAAAAATGTTACGGTTGGGCAATGACAACTCAAAAACTTGTAGATATCGGTGAAGCTATCGGTATTATTGCGGCTCAGTCAATCGGTGAACCCGGTACTCAGTTGACAATGAGAACATTCCACACAGGTGGTGTATTCAAAGGTTCAGGTGCGATGAAATCGGTTGAAGCTAATATTGCCGGTGAAGTTGTATCAAACGTTAAAACAAGAGAGTTGAGAACTCGTCACGGGGATGTTGTTAGAGTTTCTAACTACGAAACCGATATCGAAATCAAAGGTGCTAAAAGAACAGAAAAACACCATATCCCTGCCGGTTCTACAATCTTCTTTACAAACGGTATGCAAGTAGAAAAAGGATTTAAGCTTGCTACTTATGAACCGGTTTCTCAAGGGGATGGTTCTCGTTTGACAGAAAAAGCTACAAAGGATATTACTACTGACTTGTCAGGTGAAGTATTATTCGAAGATTTTGTAGCTGACGAAAAGAAAGACAGACAAGGTAACATTTCAAGAACTACTAACAAGCAAGGCGTTATCTGGGTTTTAGGCGGTGACGTTTACAACCTTCCCGGCGGTTCTAAAGTTCTTGTTAAAGACGAAGAAAAAGTTAAAGCCGGTGAAAAATTAGCAGAAACTTTAACAATCTGTGAACACGGCGGTGAAGTTCGCTTCGGTGAAGACCTTGTTGTTGAAGATGTTAAATTCGAAGGAAAGAACATTAAGAAAATTGTTCACGGTAAAGAAATTACTATCGTAATCGCTTCTTTATCTCCTGAAAATGCAACATTTGAACAAACTAAAAAAGAACAACTTTGGACAGTAAATAAGACAGGTGAAAAATACATTGTTAAAGCTCCTGTTGATACTCCTGTTGAAAACGGTATGATTATTGCCGAACTTATTGATGATGATTGTGCAGTTGCTTCTTCAGGTGAAATCAGATATGTTGATGTTGAAGTTGATGAAAATCAAATTATTACAAAACCTGGTTCTGTGGTATTTATTCCTGAAGAAATTCACCAAATTTCAAAAGATAGTTCTTTGAAAATGGTTGAAAACGGAACATTTGTTACAGCAGGTACAGAAGTTGTAAAAGACGTGTATTGTCACATTGATGGTATTGTTGAATTCAAAGAATACAACGATATTATCCATGAAATTACAATCAGACCTGGTGAAGTTCACACATTGCCTAATGTTGGTGCTTTAAAAGTTGACGAAGGTGAAGTTGTGAAGAAAGGTACTGTAATTGCGGAAGGTATCAAGGTAAAAGAAACTTCTATCGTTACAATTATGGATTCATCAATGGATGATTTGGACATTGACGATTTGGATGAAGAACTTGATACAAATCTTTCAATTGACGAAGACAGTATTTCTAACCAACCTATACAAGTACTTGTAAGACCTGTTCAGGTATTGCATGTTGAACAAAAAGACGTATCTATTAAATTCAATACTACGGACGGTTTAATTGATATTGTTCCTGTAACTCAACTTCAATACAAAGACGGTGCAAGAGTTCGTAACCTTGACGGTTCAACAATTACAAGAACAAGTTTGGTTCTGCAAATGCAGGGTTATCTGTCACACCTTAAAGGTATGGTAGAGCTTGATTCAAGCAATAATTTGAGAATCGTAGTTCTTGAAAACTTGATTGTACGTCGTGAACAAGAAAGTAATTCTAAACTGCTTTCTTCACTTCAAACTGAACTTCTTGTAAAAGATGGTCAAACAATTGAGCCTAAGACTGCAATTGCAAAAACTCAAGTTTTGGCAATTAATGACGGCGTTGCTTCTGTTAAGAATACAGAAGAAGAAACAAGAAGATTGCTTTTAACAAGCGAACTTTATGAGTCTGTTATCAAAACAAGTGGTAAACCTCTTGTTAAAAAAGGTGATTTTGTAAAACTTGATCAACTTCTGACAGAAGGTGAAGACAGAGCAACTGTTTCAGGTCAGGTAATTTCAGTTAACAAGGGTGATATCACAATCAGAAACGGCCGACCATACTTAATCAGTCCTGGTACAATGTTAATCGTTGATTCAGGTGCGTTGGTACTCCGTGGCGATATGATTGCAACTCTTGTATTTGAAAGACAAAAAACAGGTGACATCGTACAAGGTTTGCCGAGGGTAGAAGAACTTCTTGAAGGTCGTAAGCCGAAAGATTGTGCAATCCTTGCAGAAGAAGACGGTGTTGCTGAAATTGAAACAGATGATGATTTGCCAAGATTGTATTTAGTAAACGAAAATGGCAGAACTGAAATCAAATATGCAATTGATGCTAATATCGTTGTTCAAGATAAACAAAAAATCTCTAAAGGTCAGCCTTTAACAAGCGGTCCTTTAAATCCGCACGATGTTATCAGACTTTGCGGTCCTGAAGCTGCTCAACAATACTTAGTAGACGAAGTACAACGTGTATATCGTTCTCAAGGTGTAGAAATTGCCGATAAGCACGTTGAAATAATTGTTCGTCAAATGACTAAGAAAGTTAAAGTTGTTGATGCCGGCGATACAAAACTTCTTCCTGGCGAATTAGTTGAAGTTCAATTATTCGAAAAAGAAAATGAAGAAGCTGAAAAGAACGGCGGCACTCCTGCAACTTGTGAATACATGTTGTTAGGTATTACAAAAGCTTCATTGAATACTGAAAGCTTTATCTCCGCAGCTTCATTCCAAGAAACAACAAGAATATTGACAGAAGCTGCAGTTGACGGTAAGAAAGATATGTTGAGAGGCTTGAAGGAAAACGTTATTATCGGTAGATTAATCCCTGCCGGTACAGGCTTCCATCACCTTTCTAACGCTAACGAAGAAAAAGAACGCGAAGCTAGAAAACGTGCGGTTGCTCAAAGAAATCAAGCAAGAAAACCGTCTGCAATTTTGGAAGAAATCGAAGGTATGTTCGGTGCTCCTGACTTGACAATTGATGACAACGGCATTCAGGAATAAACTCAGAGTGTTATTCTGAGGGCGTGAGCCAGAAGAATAACAACGCTGGTTAAAATAGAAAAACACGGTACATTTATTTGTGCCGTGTTTTTTCATTTAAACAGATTAGTTGTAATTGAGGAAAATGTGTTACAATAACTTGTAGGCGAGGTGAGTATGAAACAACAGATTAAAAAAAATAGTAAAATTATTTCTGAATACAGGCGAAATTTTTGTAACATATATCATAATAAAATTGTTCCGGTATTTAGCCAATTTGAGCGCGAGCGCAAAAGTGAACTGACTTCACTTGTTTGTTTTGAGGTTGTTATTTTAGGTATTCTTTTAACTTCAATATTTAGTTATTTTAATGCTTCTAATGTAAATCCTTTTTTATTGATGTTCAGTCCGTTTATCTGTATAGCTTGCTTTATTTTACTAGTTTGGCTGCCTATTCGTTTTAATCGTAAATTTACTAAAAAACTTAAAAATACTTGCATGCCGAAAGTAGTCTCTGTTTTTGAAAATATGCGCTGGTATGATTGTTTTGTGATGATTTCTGATGATGAAATGACACGCAGCCAGTTATTCGGCTTGTATAACAGGCGACATTCTTTTGATGCGTTTGAAGGTATTTATAAGAATGTTCCGTTTAAAATGGCAGAAACTGAGATGTGGCATGAATCAGGTTCAGGTAAAAATCGAAGGGTTGTGCCTATTTTTAAAGGGGTTGCAATTAAATTTAAAGCTAATAAAAACATTAAAAATACGACGATTGTTGCGACAAAAAATGATAAAAGTATTAAAAATAACAGTGTTGTTGGACTTGTAGGTTTGATAGGGTTATATCAATTTTTCCTTCCTAACAGTTCAGGTGAATTTGATATTTTCAGCATTATTTTGGGAGTTATAGTTCTTATTACTATATTGGTAGGGTTTTATTTTATCAATAAAGCTCGTAATAAGGAAGTTTTAAATGAAATGAAGCTTGAAGACCCTGAGTTTAATAAAAAATATAAGGCGTATTCGTCTGATCAGATTGAAGGTAGATACCTTATTACTCCTGCGTTTATCGAGCGTTTTAATAACTTGCAGACGGCTTTTGGAACAAATAAGGCTAAATGTTCCTTTTACGGGGATGAGATAATGTTTGCAATTTCAACAGACAAAAATTTATTCGAGATAGGAAATCTTTTCCATAACTTGAATAATCCAAAGCAAATGGAAGTATTTTTCAATGAGCTGTCATCAATTCTTGCGCTTGTTGATTACTTCAAGTTGGATGAAAAAACAGGGCTGTAGTAGGAGAAGATAATGAAAACCCAAAAGAATAGTAAACTAATATCTGAATCCAGACGGAATTTGTATAATACATATCATAGCAAAGTTGTTCCGATACTCAATGAACTTGAACGTGAACGAAAAAGTAAGCTAATTTTACTTGTTTGTTGTGAGCTTTTTGTTGCCTGTCTTCTTTTTGTGACAGGAAGTTATCTCATGACGTATCAAAAGAATGCTGCAACCGGATCTGGTGAGGTTCTTGTAGCTTTTCTCTGTTGTTATATAATTTGCGGTTTCGTTACGTTACTATTTTATTTGCCCGCTTATTTTAATAGTAATTTTATTAAAAACCTTAAAAGAAGTTGTATGCCGAAAATATTGTCCATTTTTGAAAGCTTGCGCTGGGATTGTTATCACAATGTTATCCCAGATATCAAAATGTTGCGCAGCCAGTTGTTTGGAAGGTATCTTAAGCGTGACATTGATGATTCGTTTTGGGGTGTTTATAAAGATGTTCCGTTTAACATTGTAGAAACTCGTTTATATAAATTAGTCTCACGCGACAATCGAGGATTAATTCCTATTTTTAAGGGGGTTGTGATTACATTTGAGGTTAATAAAAACATTCAAAATACAACAATTGTAGCAACGAAGCATGACACAAAGATTAGAAATGACAATAAAATTAAAGTTGTGCCTATAATTTGCTTAGCGTGTTGTTGGTGGATAATCAAGCCTACAAATTTGTTAGACTTATTTGAACCAGCAAGTATTACTGTGATAATTTTTGTATTTCTTATTCCTATGTTATTTTGTTTTCTTTTTCGGTACCTTGAAAATAAAGACATTCTGGGGCTTATGAAATTTTTGGATGTTCTGGACGAAATGAAACTTGAAGACCCTGAATTTAATAAAAGATATAAGGCTTATTCATCAGATCAGGTCGAGGGTAGATATCTTATTACACCTGCATTCATAGAACGATTTAATAATTTGCAGACAGCTTTTGGAGCTAATAAGGCTAAATGTTCCTTTTATGGTAATGAGATAATGTTTGCAATTTCTACAAATAAGAATTTGTTTGAAATCGGCAATCTTTTCCAAAACTTAAATCATCCAAAACAAATAGAAGTGTTTTTCAAGGAGTTGTCATCAATTCTTGCGCTTATTGATTACTTCAAGTTGGATGAAAAAACAGGATTATAATATTCAAAAGTAGTTCAAGCAGAATAAAGTAAATGAGATTCTTCACCCATAAATGGACTAAGAATGACGAAAGATGCTGTGTCATCCTGAGTATAGCGAAGGATCTCAAATATTATGAAAGCAATAATGAGAGTTTACTATATGATAACAGCCTTTTAAGCGTTTCGTTGAAACCAGCTTGCAAGTTCTTTGTGCTGTATAACTTTATTAACAGGGCGTCCATGTGGGCAGGTGTAAGGGAGTTTTGTTGTTCTCCATTTTTTGATGATTTCCTGCATCTGCCACAGTGAAAGTTTTTGTCCTGCCTTAACAGAAGCCTTGCACGCGGTTGTTTTTAAAATATTTTCTTCTAGGTTGTCAATGTCACCTTCAATATTTTCTAATATATCGCTCAGAATTTCCTTAGGGTTGGTCTTTGCTATTAGTTGAGGAACTTTTCTGAAAAGGAGTTCCGTATCGGAGGTGAACTCTATTCCAAACCCGAATTTTTCGAATTTATCAAGATTTTCTTTTATTAATTCAGCTTCGGTTGCAGATACTTGCAGAATATCTGATATGAATAAAAGCTGTGATGTAACCTGTTTTTCAGCTTGTAGCTTTTCGTAAATATAGCGTTCTTCGGCTATATGCTGATCGACGATTTCTAAACCGTCTTCAAGCTCAATAAGGATATAAGTGTTTTTGTATTGACCGACTATGTTTTCTTCGGGTTCAGGCTCTTTTTCTATCGGAGTGAACATCTGTTTCTGTTCGACTTTGTCAGCGTTATATGTGTTTGTCGGAGTATATATTGGCAGTTTCTCATTAATCGACATTTCGTCGTTTTCTTTGTCGTAAAATACATCTATTGTTTTTTCTTTAGGCTGAAAAGCAATGATATTTTCATTGACTGACGGTATTGTTTCTGAAATATACGGTGTTGATGTATTTGAGTTTTTTAACTCCGTATTGTTTGAGAGTCCGCCGAGAATGGCAGATATTATAAAGTTAAATATTTGGTTGACGTTTTTATATCGAACTTCTTTTTTGGTCGGGTGAACGTTTACGTCAATATCAGATGGCGGAAGTTCTAAGTTTAAAACTACAAACGGATATTTGCCGCTTGCCATAAGGTTTTTGTAAGCTGTATCAATTGATTTTTGAAAAATAGGACACTTTACCGCTCTTGAATTTATATATATGTGAAAATCTTTTTTGCTTGAGCGTGTAAAGTCAGGAGTGCTTACGTATCCCGAGATTTTTAAGCCTGCAAGGTTGTCGGTTTTTAGGACTTCTTTAAGATTTTCTACAACGTTTAACGGGAAAAGTTCTTTTATATTTCTTTTTAAATCTTGCTGGGCTGTAGTTTTTAGAACGGTCTTTCCGTTCTTTTTAAGCTCAAAAGCAACATCGGGGTGAATTAGTGCAATAGCCTGAACGATTTCCTGAATATAAGAAAATTCAGTATTAGGGTTGCGGAGAAATTTGAGGCGGGCAGGAATATTGTAGAATAAATCTTTAATATCCATAATTGTACCAATGGCGCAGCCTGTTTGAACTTTGTTTACTTCAGAATTTTCGCAGGTAACTTTTGTGCCGGTTTCAAAATCTTTGGTTCTTGTTGTGCAGGTTAATTTTGCAATAGAAATTATTGAAGAAAGTGCTTCTCCGCGAAAGCCTAGGGTTTCAATGGCATATAGATCTTCATCTGTTGCAATTTTGCTTGTTGCGTGCTTGGAGAATGCAAGTATAATATCATCAGGATGTATTCCTGAGCCGTTGTCGGCAACACGAATATTTCTGCATTCGTTTGTAATTTCAATGCTGATTTTTGTAGCTCCTGCATCGACGGAGTTTTCAACAAGTTCTTTTACTACAGATGCAGGGCGCTCAATTACTTCGCCTGCTGCGATTTGGTTTATAAGATGCTTTGATAATTGTTTAATACGAGCCATTTCTCTCCCCTGCTGGTTTTAAAAAGAGACTTTTCGCACTCAGGCATTCTGATGGCTTTAGCCCGAAGAATTTACTGCTCAGAATGACAAAGTCCTCTTATTTATAATTTACCTCAAATAAAATCTCATCTAAATGTTTGATTACAATTTTGAAACATTTCTATAAGATGTATATGTAAAAGACTTTTAATAGGGGAAAGAGGGATAAAGTGGCAAGATTGAAATCTAACACCAAGTTAAAACCGGTTAAAAAAGCTGATTTGCAGGTCGTAAAACCTGTCAAAACCACGAAGTACAGTGACATAAATCTAAATGATTGGAGAAATTACGAACATATTAAAACGGACACCCTCTGGGAATTCCCGACCAGATTAAAAGAAGGCGGACATTCTAACGAGTACCACGGAAACTATATCCCTCAAATTGCGCAGCAGTTGTATGAAAGATTTACCAAGAAAAACGATATCGTCCTTGATATGTTTTTTGGTTCAGGAACATCCGGTATTGAAGCTATTAATATGGGCAGACGTTGTATTGGGGTTGAATTAAAAGATGAGCTTGCTGAACAAGTTTCCGAAAAATTTACTCCAAAACAGCTTGTAACTGATGTAAATATTATTTGTGCAGATAGTACAACTGAGCTTGCGAAAGATAAAATTAAGGCAAGACTTGATATTATGGGAGAAGAAAAAGCTCAATTATTAATTCTTCATCCGCCTTATGACGATATTATCAAGTTTTCTGATAAGAAAGAAGACCTATCTAACTGTGCAACGACTGAAGAATTCTACGATTTGTTTGAAAAAGTTGCAAAGAACGGATATGATATGTTGGAAAAAGGGCGCTTTGCTGCTCTTATAATCGGTGATAAATATGCCGATTCTCAACTTATCCCTCTCGGTTTTGAATGTATGAAGAGGATGAATAATGTCGGATTTATCACAAAGTCTATTATTGTAAAAGATATGCAAGGCAACGAACGTGCTAAGGGCAAAACCGCAAATCTCTGGAGATACAGAGCTTTAGCCGGCGGATTTTATATCTTCAAACATGAATACGTAATGTTATTCCAAAAAGTATAACAGAATTTTATTATACGGATGCATCATGATTAGTATAAATAAAACGAGGCTTTATTAAAGCCTCGTTTTTCCTTTAAATATTATTCTTCTGATGAGCTTGAGTTATCTTCGGTTTCTGCGGAATTATCACCCATTGGAATTATCAGCTTTTGACCGATTGCAAGCTTGTTTGGATTGCTCATCCCATTTGCTTGCATAATCTTATCAATTTTTTCAGGTGAATATGAACCGTAAAATCTTCTGGAAATACTTTCCATTGTATCTCCGCTTTGAACGATGTATTCTTCGTTAGCAATCTGCTCTGCATTTGCTTCTGTATTTTCGTTATTGTTTGCCGGTAAAAAGTTGATTTTTGCAGGTTTTTTAGCTGCAGGTGCCGAAATTACAGGCATTTTGAAATTAAATTTTGGCTGAAACTCACCGGCACTGAACCTGATTGCTGTAGATACAACCAATGTTGCAATTATACCTGCACCAAACCCGATACCCAGATATACAATTGGAGATCTTTCTCCTCTTGGCATTTTAAAATTTTGCCATAAAAGGTCGAGTTCCTTTTCTTTGTTTTGTCTTACATAAACTTCAGGAGTGCCGTCTCCTTGAGGTTCAAGATTAGAACCGCTGTTGTTTAAATTGCTATTACCGTTAATACTTTTTTTGTATTTTGAGAGAGCTTCCAACACTGCTATTTTCTCCTTTGATAAATTAGACCTTCTAATAGTTGAACTTTTCATATTAACCTTCATACCCCAGTTTAGTTAACGTTCATTTTCTGTAGTGTATCATGAGTTAGTATGAGGTGCAAGTATATGTTAATTTAAGTGAAGATTATGAGTGTACGTTAAATTTATGTAAAGATTCTTCCATTAATTTATTTAGGAAGTATAATTTAAGTGTTGATTATTGGTAAGAAAAGAAAGATTATTTATGCAGCAGACTCTTGAGAGAAAAAAGATTGAAAATATAGATTTTAATATAGACCTTGCGCAAAGTTTCGGGATATACAGGAACAGTAGCGAGTACTCTTTACTCGATTTTGCGAGTTCTGTTAATATTTCCTGCGGTTTTCATTCAGGTGACCCGATGGCTATAAGAGAAGCTTTACTGAAAGCTAAAGAAAAAAATGTTGTTGTTGGGGCTCATATCGGGTTTCATGATATCCAAGGGTTTGGTTATCGTCAAATGGAACTAAGCGAGGATGAAATTGAAGCTCTTGTTATATACCAAGTTGGAGCCTTGATGTCTTTTGCTAAAACATATAAACTTGAAATCGAACACGTAAGACCTCATGGTGCAATGTATCAAAAGGCTGCTGAAGATTTTAGTTTTGCTTGTGCACTTGCGAAAGCCGTAAAAAAATGTTCTCAGTGGCTTGTTTATTATGGTGCGGCGGGTGAGGTTACTTCTGCTGTTGGTGAACATGTAAATATTCCAATTGCCGAGGAAGTTCATCTTGAAAAAAATTACAATGTCGACGGAACGATTGACTTTTCAAGAAAAGACAATGAAAATATTTTTGCTTCTATCAACAGATTGAAGACTCTTCTTGCAACCTCTCAAATTGACAACATTACAGGCGGAAGAACTTTTGTTAACGTCGATACAATACATTTTTCAAATAAAATTGCAAATGCTCAGGCATTAATTAAACAGTCAAAAGAATTAATTACTCCGGTTCCGGTTAATTATAAAAATGTTTATAATTCGGGATGGGTTGAATAGTTTAAGTTATTTATTAGGGTAGATGATATGAAAAGATTTACAGATAATATGAAGATGCCAAAAGATGCAGGATGGTTAATCCCTGGATTGCAAGTTAAAAGATGGTTTTTGCTTATTTTTGTCGGCGCCGTTTTTATAGCAATCGGTTTGTTGATTTTAAGCGATGTAAGACCAATTTTTTATATAATGGAATTTATCAAAAAGTTTGCCTCAAAAGTTACGACCGAGTGGATTGCTTTTGCACTTGTAATGTTTGGTATGGCATTATTTTTTAAAGGTTGGCAGAAAACGAATCTATCTATTCTGGGTATAAATAACGGAAAAGAAAATGAAACTATTTTGGAAGCATTATATAGAAGAAGAAAGCTTAACCGTGGTCCGAAAGTTGTTGCAATCGGTGGTGGAACCGGGCTTTCCATGTTGTTGAAAGGCATAAAGCATATTACTAATAATATTACTGCTGTTGTTACTGTTGGTGACGACGGTGGAAGTTCCGGCAGATTGCGTAATGAAATGGGTATTCTTCCTCCCGGTGATATAAGAAACTGTATCGCAGCTCTTGCAGATGATGAGGATTTGGTAACTAAGCTTTTCCAATACAGATTTAAATCGGGTGAAGGCTTAGAGGGACATAGCTTTGGGAATTTATTCCTGACAGCTTTATGCGCGATTACGGGAGATATGGTTCGTGCAGTTAAAGAGTCTTCTAATGTTCTATCCATTCGCGGAAGAGTTTTACCTTCAACTCTTGATGATATGAAACTTGTTGCAGAAATGGAAGACGGTAGAATCATCCGTGGGGAATCTAATATTCCGGAAGCTCATGGTAAAATTAGCCGTTTGTTTACTAATCCAAAGAATTGTCGTGCATTAGAAGAAGTGATTGATGCTATCAAAAGTGCAGATTTGATTATTTTGGGGCCAGGCAGCTTATATACAAGTGTTATTCCCAATTTATTGATTGATGAGATTTCAAGAGAGGTTGTAGCATCAAGCGCAAAGAAAATTTACGTATGTAACATTATGACTCAGCCTGGTGAAACTGACGGTTATTCTGTGTCTGAACATGTTCAAGCCCTAATGAAGCATGCTAATAGCAGAAAAGTTATTGATGCTGTTCTCGTTAATGATTTTATTCCGTCTAACCTTGCTGACAAATATAGAATGGCTCATTCTTATCCGGTTAAGATTGATGTGGATAATATTAAAAAGCTTGGTATTAGTATTTTTTCTAAAAAGCTTATTGAAGATAGTAAGGAAGGACTTGTTCGTCACAGTTCTCATAGGGTTGCAAGAGCAATTTATTATTGGTTCCGTAAGGAGCAAAAGAATGAAAAGACTGTTAGCAGAACAGTAAAACATTAATGAAAGTTTTGTATTATGGCAAAAAAAATAACAGTTAATACTATAAAAAAGTATAAAGAACAGGGTGAAAAGTTTTCTGTTTTGACTGCCTATGATTGCTACACTGCAAAGTATATTGATGAAGCCGGTGTTGATGTTATCCTTATTGGAGATAGTCTTGCAATGGTTGCGCTTGGGTATGATTCAACAAATTCTATAGGCACGGATGAAATGAGTATTTTTACAAAAGCTGTTTCTCGCGGAGTAAATAATGCTCTTGTTGTAACGGATATGCCGTTTTTAAGTTACCATACAAGCATTGAGGATGCTGTTAAAAATTGCGGACAAATGATACAATTTGGCGCTAATGCCGTAAAAATTGAAGGTGGCGGCGAATATATTGTTTCTGTTATTGAACGCTTGGTTCAGGTTGGAATTCCGGTAATGGGACATTTGGGCTTTACTCCGCAGTTTTTAAATGCTCTTGGCGGTTATAAGATTCAGGGAAAAACTGAGGATGCCGCAGCACAAATATTAGAGCAGGCAAGAAAATTGGAAAAAGCAGGGGTATTTTCTATTGTTCTGGAAATGGTTCCCGAAGAATGTGCAAAATTCATAACAGAAAATATATCCGTTCCTATAATTTCCTGTGGTGCAGGCAGATTTTGTGATGCTCAGGTTCTTGTAAGTGATGATGTATTTGGTAAATTCCCGACATTTAAACCTAAATTCGCAAGAAAGTATGGAGATATGGCGTCTTTAATAAAAGAATGTGCCGCAAAATTTAATGAAGATGTAAAAACGGGGAAATTTCCTTCCGAAGAGGAAATATTTTAAAAATTAATCAAATTATATGAAATAAAAAGCCCTAAGATATTATATCTTAGGGCTTTTTATATGTTTTGAAAATTAATCAAAAACGTAGCTGATAATTGAAGCTTCTCTTGCACGTTTAATTGCTTTTGCAATCATACGTTGGTGAGCAGCGCAGTTACCTGTAATTCTGCGAGGAATAATTTTACCTGCTTCAGTCAGATATCTTTTCAATTTTGCCGCATCTTTGTAGTCTATTTCAGTTACTTTATCGCCGCATAGACTGCAATTCTTACGTTTCTTCTTATCTGAATCGTTTTGTCTTGCCATTTTTCTAATTTGCCTTTCTAGCCTTATAGTTAATTGTTACTTACATATTTTCTATTAAAACGGGATTTCGTCTTCGCCAATCAGTTCATTAGAGAAATCATCTGATTCAATTTTGACAATTTCTTCTGTTCCGAAATTAGAAGAGCCTGATGAACTTGATGCTCCGGAAAATCCGCCTTGCATTGGTTCAATAGTCGCAGCTTCGATTTCAAAAATTCTTTTTTCTGAACCGTCTTCTGCTTTTACCGCTGCGGTTTGCAATCTGCCTTCAACAAGAACTTTGTCACCTTTTGAAAGTGAAGACACAACTTCATCAAGGTTATTTCTTTTTGAAACGACTCTTATAAGCATTTCTTCACGTTCTCCGATATTCAAAACAAATGCTGAAACTGCAACATTGTTTTGAGTGAAACGCTTCTCCGGTGCCCTGTAAAGGGTTCCTGTTACTACGGCTTTAGCTAATGACATTTGAAATCCTTTCTTTTACTCTTACTAAACAGATGCTTTTTCAGAAGCTTCCATAAACATAGTTCTTAAGATATTGTCGTTTAATCTTAATTGTCTTCTGAATTCAGCAACTTGATTAGCAGGTAAACTCAATACAGCAGAGAAGAAGAAACCGTCTCTGAAGTTTTGAACATCATAAGCTAATTTTTTTCTGCCGATTTTGTCTGTAGATACAACCTTACCGCCAAAACCGGAAATTGTTTCTTCAAGTTTAGCAACAAGTTTATCAACTTCTTCAGCATCCAAATTTGGTTTGAATATTGTTAGTAATTCGTAATTTTTCATCTTTATATGTCTCCTTTTATTTTCAGCTATGGGTCAATGATACCATGAAAAAACATTTAATTACAATATGTAATCTGCCGTAAAGCTGTATTTTGCAGGTCCGGTTAAGAAAATATGTTCCGACAGATTGTCCTTAGAACCTCTCCATTCAATGAATACAGCCCCACCGAGAAGATTCACTTTAATTTTACTTTCTGTTAAGTTATTTAAAATGCAGGCTACTTGGGTGGCACATGCTCCGGTTCCGCAAGCAAGAGTTATTCCGCATCCGCGTTCGTATACCCTCATTTCAATTTCTTTTTTTGAAATAACTTTAACGAATTCAACATTTGTTTTTTCCGGAAAGTACGGGTGTTTTTCGATAACAGGTCCGTATTTAAGTGCCAGCTCCATTGGGTTTTCGTCAGTAAAAATTACACAATGCGGATTTCCCATAGATACAGGGGTAATATCAAAATCTTTATCTATGATTTTAAATTTATGTTCTCCGCAGAAAGGGATTTTTGCATCTTCAAGGATAGGGACGCCCATATCTACACGTACAAGTCCGTCCTCCAGAATTTCGGGTTTAATCACTCCGGCAAGTGTTTCTACCGAGAATTGTTTTTTGTAAACAAGTCCTTTATCGTAAACATATTTTGCAAAGCATCTCATCCCGTTGCCGCACATTTGAGCTGTAGTTCCGTCAGAGTTATAGAAATACCAACCGATATCGGTTTCATTTGTATTAAGTTTTGGGATTATCATTCCGTCGGCTCCAACCCCAAAGTTTCTGTTACAAACTTTTTGTGCGAGTTCGGACATTTCTAATCCGGTTTTTTCAAACTCCGCATAATCTACTATGACAAAATCATTTCCGCAACCTTGCATTTTAGTTAGTTTAATTGTTTTCATATAATATGTTCTCCAAATCTATAGCTCTCATTGTACCATGAAATACGATATGTAATCTATATTATGTAATTTAACAATTTGTCATGACCTATTGAAATAACAATATGCTCGTGATAGTCTTTTATATGCAAGAGGTTATCCCGTTTGTTACCCTTAAATTTCCTCTTGTTAATGATTTATTTGAACTTAAACTTTTTTAAAAGAGAAAGAAGGCAATATGTCAGAAGTTAGAGTAAGAATAGCACCGTCACCGAGTGGGAACTTACACGTAGGTACAGCAAGAACTGCTTTGTTTAACTATTTGTTTGCAAAGAAAAATAACGGCAAATTCATTTTAAGAATTGAAGATACTGATGCCGAACGTACAAGTCAGGCATATATTGATAACATTTTTGACAGTTTGAAAGCTTTGGGCTTGAACTGGGATGAAGGTCCTGACGTAGGCGGTGAATACGGTCCTTACACTCAATCAGAAAGATTTGATATTTACCCTAAATATGTGCAAATTTTGTTGGACAAAGGTTTTGCTTATGAATGTTTCTGTACTCCTGAAGAGTTAGAAGCTGAAAAGGCTGAAGCTACTGCTAACAAAAAACCTTATGTTTATACAAAAAAATGCGAAAACTTAACTGAAGAAGAAAAAGAAAAATTAAGAGCTGAAGGTAGAAATCCTGCTATCAGATTTAATATTGCAAAAGCTCAAAAAGCTTTCCACGAAACTTCTATGCTGACTTTTAACGATATGGTTAAAGGTGAATTGCATGTTGATACGGATTTGCTTGGCGACTTTGTTATTATGAAATCAAATGGTGCTCCTACATACAACTTTGCGGTTGTAATTGACGATATGCTTATGAAGATTTCTCATATTATCCGCGGGGAAGACCATATTTCTAATACTTTTAAACAAATTTTGATTTACGAAGCTCTTGGCGAAAAAGTTCCTGAGTTTGGGCACTTGGGAATGATTCTTGCTCCTGACAGAAGCAAGCTTTCTAAACGTCATGGTGCAACAGCTGTTTCTGAATTTGTTGAAAAAGGGTACTTGACAGATGCGTTGATTAACTTTGTTGCTTTACTTGGCTGGTCACCGTCTGACGGAGTCGAAGTTAAGACAGTTGATAAAATCGCTCAAGATTTTAGAGTTCATGAAGTTTCTTCTTCAAACTCAATTTTTGAATACGACAAGTTGAACTGGATGAACAGTCATTATATAAAAATGTTGGATATAGAAGATTTAAAAGAAAGATTGAAGCCGTATTTGGCAAAATACGACTTAACGGAATTAAGTGATGCTCAATACACAAGAATGGTGGAAGTAACAAGAGAACCTTTGACAATATTATCAGATATTACAGATGCAGTTCCGTACTTCTTTGGGGAGGATGTTGAAATTGAGCCGAAGGCACAGACAGATGTATTAGATACGGAGGTTGCACAGGATGTTTTGGAAGAGTTTGCACGACAAGCTCAAGGATGGGAATTTGAAGAAGAAAACTTACACCACAAGTTGGAAGTATTTAGAGGAGAATATAAAGAAAAAGGAATCAAACCAAAAGTTACAATGTGGGCAATCCGCGCAGCGGTAACCGGCAGAACTTGTGGAGCTGATATGACGGCAATTCTTGCAATCCTCGGAAAAGATAAAACCCTGAGAAGAGTAAAAAAAGCCCTAAAAAAAGTTGAAGTATAAATAAAGTAAATAGAAATAAAAAAGAACTGCAGAAGCAGTTCTTTTTTTATTGTTATCTTTATATTAAATATCAACCCCTTGCATCATATCAACCATTGTCTGAATAGTAGTTTCCATTGTTACGCTGTCTGAAGTCCTTTGTTGCAGAAATGCGTTAACTTGCGGAATCATTTCAATTGCTGTATCAAGTTTTGGGTTAGAACCGGGTTGATACATCCCAACATCAATCAAGTCTTTGTTTTCACGATACATAGAAAGAATTTTTCTCATCTTTGCAGCAGCTTCTTTGTGTTCAGGTGCTGCAATTGCTGACATAAGCCTTGAAATACTACCCAAGACATCAATTGCAGGGTAGTGGTTACTTTCGGCAACTTTTCTGGACAAGAAAATGTGACCGTCAACGATACCACGGACGATGTCAACGATAGGGTCAGAAATATCGTCCCCTTCCATTAATACAGTATAAAGCGCCGTAATAGAACCTTTCGGACTGTTACCTGCTCGTTCGAGAACTTTTTGGAGCCAAGAGAAAATTGACGGCGGATAACCTTTCATTGTAGGCGGTTCTCCAAGTGACAAACCTACTTCACGGCCTGCCATTGCACAACGGGTTACGGTATCTGTCATCAAGAAAACTTTTTTCCCTTGATCTCTAAAGTGTTCACATACGGCAGTTGCGGTGAGAAGGGCTTTTTGCCTAATCAACGGCGGCTGGTCGCCTGTTGAGCATACAAGTACGGATTTTGCCATACCTTCTTCGCCCAGAGAATCTTCAACGAACTCTTTAACTTCCCTTCCACGTTCGCCGATTAGCGCAACGACGTTAACATCAGCATCAGAGTTTCTCGCAATCATACCCAAAAGTGTACTTTTACCTACCCCCGAACCTGCAAACAATCCTAAACGTTGACCGCAGCCCATAGTCATACAAGAATCAATCGCACGAACTCCGGTCGAGAACTGTTCGGTAATAATAGGTCTTTCAAATGGCCCCGGTGGAGGTCCTTCAATCGGGCGCCAAACAGCTCCCGTCGTATCCATCGGCTTTCCGTCAATCGGTTCGCCCATCGGGTTAATCAAACGTCCCAACAGAAAATCTCCCATAGGCACAATAATAGGTTTGCCGGTTGCAATAACTTTACTACCCTGCCCAATACCGTTTCCGTCCAAAAGCAGCAATAACTGTGCCGCTTCACCCTTAAACGCTTGAACTTCTGCAGGTTTTCTTTCTCCGGTATTTGTTTCAATATAGCATAAATCTCCAACCTTAAGCCCGGGAAGCTTAACTTCAACTGTCAGCCCCAAAAGCTTAGATACAGTACCTTTAAACTTATAAAGTTCTGTTGAGTCAAGTTTTTCCCTGACACGTTCTTTAAGTTCATCAATATATGAGGTATCTATGTTAAGTTCATTCATATTAAAATTATAATGCTTTTCATGAAAAATACAAGAAAGTTACAAACCTGTAAGAGGTTTTAGGTAAGTTTATCAAGTTTTTATTAGCATGATATTAATAATTTTTATTAACTAATGATTTGTGGGTTTGTAGTTCTAACGTGTCATCAAGCGGGGTTAATTTGATTTTTTCTCCGTAACGTTTTTCAATTGCAAGTTCAATCATATAGTCTGTAAAATGCGGATTTTTTGGTAAAAACGAGCCGTGCAGGTAGGTTCCGAAAACATTTTTATATCTTCCGCCTTCGGTTTTATCCTGTCCGTTGTTACCGTTTCCTGTTAAAATTTGTGCAAGCGGTTTAGTTTCACCTTGCAAATATGTAAGCCCGCTGTGGTTTTCAAACCCGACAAGGGTTTGAGGGTTTAAAAAATCTGTCTTTGCGGTAACGTTTCCGATAAATCTTGTATTACCCGCAACGGTGTAAGCGTCCATCAGGCTTATGCCTTTAAGTTTTTCTTTATCGTGCGGCTGGTAATAATGTCCGAAGAGCTGGTATCCGCCGCAAATTCCTAAAAATACTGCGTTTCTGTCGCGTTCTTCAGTTAAGAATTCTTTTTGACAGTAAAGCTCATCTGCGACTTCTTCCTGCTGCTTATCCTGTCCGCCTCCGATAAAATAAATATCGTGCTCGTTGATTTTATCACCGATGTTTATTTCTTCAAAATCAACTTTTATTCCTCTCCATTCGCAACGTTTTTTGAGTGTTATAATATTCCCTATATCGCCGTAAAGGTTAAGGAGTTTTGGGTACAAATGCGCAATTGATATTTTTAAATTCTTCTCTTCCATAACTCGGATTATAACACAAATTTTCTTACGTGGTATAATTTGTAAAGGAGAAAATTGATATATGCTAATAGATACCCATACACATATAGATATGATTGAAGGAATTTCAATCGAAGAAGTTTTAAAAAATGCAGCGGAAAACGGGGTTGAAAAAATCCTTTTGCCCTGCGCTTACCCGAAAGATGTTGATAAAATTTTTGAACTTTCGCAAAAATACGATAATGTTTACGGAATGCTCGGGGTACATCCCTCTGAAGCAAAGGATTGGGATGACAGTTTAATCGAAAAAATAAAAACTTATGCGGTAAATAAAAAAATCGCAGGGATAGGTGAAATCGGACTCGATTACTATTGGGACAAGAGTTTTAATCACATTCAAAAAGAGGTTTTTATAAAACAGATTAAACTTGCAAACGAGCTTAACTTACCTATTTCCATTCACGATAGAGAGGCGCATAAGGATACTTTTGATATTTTAAAAGAATATAATAAGGGTTCAAAAATAGTTATGCATTGTTTTTCGGGCAGTGTCGAATTTGCCAGAGAATGTATAAAAGAAGGCTGGTATCTTGCATTAGGCGGGGTTGTAACCTTTAAAAACGCAGTTAAGACAAAAGAGGTTGCGGTTGATATTCCGCTTGACAGGTTGTTGTTGGAAACTGATGCGCCGTATTTGACTCCTGTTCCGTTCAGGGGTACCGAAAATCAGCCTGCTTACGTAAAATTTGTTGCGGAAGAGATAGCAAAACTTCGCCAAATATCATTTGACGAAGTTGCAAAAGTTACATCTGAAAATGCTTTGAAGGTTTTCCCTAAGCTTCTTGGCTAAGCTGAAACTCTTTTTTGTAACCGTAAAGGTAGATTATACCGGTTAAAGCAACGTAAAATAACAGTTCTGTAATTTCTTCAAAAATAAAATTATGAGCGGCTTTTTCTGCATATGTGCCAAGTACCATGCCTGTGAGAAGCAGTAGAACATTCCATACAGGAAATTTAATTTTGCGGATTATATCCCAGAAAGTAATGAATACCTTGTTCCATAAGAAATAAATTCCGATATACGTCATATATGCACCGACAAACCAGTGTGCTGTCCAGCCGTATTTAATCTCTTTCCATGTATAGTATTCGTTTACGGTTCCGGGGATAGGGAAAAATATTGTTCTTCCGTAATTAATTTCTCTCGCCGCAATTAATATGATTACCATCGCCGCAAAGTAAAAGAATTTTTTGTTGACCTTTGCTCTAATTGCTAAAATAAAAGCTACCAGCAGAGTAAGCATCTGAAAATTCTCTAACAATCCGTTTTCATACCCGAAACTTTCCGGTGCAAACATTACGCAAGGTACAATTGCAAATGCTGCAGCAATCGCAAACCATGTACACGGATAAATTTTGAAACAAAAATGTTCCATAACAAATTTTTTCATTTTTTCAAACATATATATTTCCTTAATTCCTATTCATATTATAATATAAAAATAAGAAAGGGGATATTTTGTTATGAAGATTGCAGAAAATATGATTGAACTTGTCGGAAATACTCCGCTTGTGAAGATTAATAAATTGAATGACAGTAATGCTGTTATTGCGGCTAAAGTTGAATGTAAAAACCCTGCGGGGTCGGTGAAAGACCGACCAGCTTTGAATATGATTGAACAAGCCGAAAAAGATGGGCTTATCAATAAAGATACTGTTATTATCGAACCTACGAGCGGCAATACAGGCATAGGGCTTGCTTTTGTTTGCGCAATCAGGGGTTATAAAATGATTTTAACAATGCCTGAAACTATGAGCTTAGAACGCAGAATGCTTCTTAAAGCTTATGGGGCAGAACTCGTTTTGACGGAGGGTTCAAAAGGTATGCAAGGTGCAGTAGACAAAGCTGAAGAGTTACATAAAGAAATTCCGAATTCATTTATTCCGCAGCAGTTCGCAAACCCTGCTAACCCGAAAAAACACGAGCTTACTACTGCCGAAGAAATCTGGAAAGATACCGACGGCAAAGTTGATATTATTGTTGCAGGAGTCGGAACGGGCGGAACTATTTCAGGTATTGCAAAAGGTTTAAAGGCAAAAAATCCTGATATAAAAGCCATTGCGGTAGAGCCTTTTGACAGTCAGGTGCTTGGAGGAAAACAAGCTGGACCGCATAAAATTCAGGGAATTGGCGCAAACTTTGTTCCGGGGAATTTTGATAGAACTGTTGTAGATGAGATTTTCCCTGTAAAGAATGATGACGCAATCGAAACTGCAAGAAACCTTGCTTCTAAAGAAGGGATTTTGGCAGGGATTTCAGGCGGAGCAAATGTTTTTGCGGCGATTGAACTTGCAAAACGTCCTGAAAACAAAGGCAAACTTATAGTTACAATCCTTCCTGATTCGGGAGAAAGATATCTTTCAAGCGGGTTGTTTGAGTAGGGCAAAAATGTTTAACAGTTACACAGAAACTTTAAATGAACTTAAAAATGCTTCTCATTTACGTTCAATAAAACAGTTTGAACTCAAAGAGGGGAAGTATATTTATATCGACGGTAAAAAACTCCTTAACCTTTCTTCTAATAATTATCTTGGGTTTGCAGATAATGAAGAGCTTACCGATGAGTTTTTGAGCTGCGCAGGCAAAAAATATTCTTTCGGGAGTGCTTCTGCAAGGCTTCTTACGGGAACACTTCCGATTTACGAAAAATTGGAAAATCTTATAAGTAATCTGTTTTGTATGGAAGGAACTCTGCTTTTTAACAGCGGTTATCACGCAAATGTCGGGATTAACAGCTCGCTTGCTGGTGCAGGGGATGTTATTTTTTCAGATAAGCTTAATCACGCAAGTATAATCGACGGAATGCAGTTAGCCGGAGGGAAGTTTTTCAGGTATAAGCATAACGATATGGATAACTTGGAAACTCTTTTAAAGCGAGAACGCGGAAGTTTTAAAAACGCGTTTATTGTATCTGAAAGTGTTTTCAGCATGGACGGCGATATTGCTGATTTAGTTAAGCTTGTGGAGCTTAAAAACAAATATAATTGTATGCTTATTGTTGATGAGGCGCATGCGTTTGGGGTGTTCGGCAAAACTGGGCTTGGTGTGTGTGAGGATTTAGGGATTATAAAAGATGTAGACTTGATTGTCGGAACTTTCGGTAAAGCAATCGGCTCAATGGGTGCTTTTGCAACAGGGCGAAAAGTCTTGATTGATTATTTGACTAATAAAGCCCGTTCGTTTATTTTTTCAACTTCGCTGCCGCCTGTGAATATTGCGTTTTCAAAGTGGATTATTGAGAATAAACTGCCTAATACTTATGAAGTAAGACACGATATGCTTAAACTCGGGAAAAAACTTGGCAGTTATAGCCATATTATTCCTGTAATTGTCGGAGAAAATGACAAAACCATAGAGTTATGCGAAAGACTTTATGACAAAGGTTATTTTACACTTCCGATACGTCCTCCGACTGTTCCTCAAGGCACGTCAAGGCTTCGTCTTTCCCTTACCGCAGATATGACAGAAAAGGATTTGGAAGGGTTAACTAAGATTCTTTCTTCTCGGTTATTTTAGATGCAATGTAAGCACCTGTACCAAGAATAGCTCCTGTTGAAGTCCCCCAAATTAAGCCTGCTTTGCCTTTAACATTGTGCTGAGCTTTTAAGATTAATTTATATACGTCACAATCCTTAAGGGCTTCTTGTTTGGTAAATAATTTTTTACCGTCTTCAAGAAAACTTCTCATGTTTTCAGTTACTACTGAAAAGGCGGGTTTAATTTGGTTATCAAATATTTGTTTAAGTCTATTAAAATGTTTGCGAATTTCTTCATCTGATATATTTTTTAATAAATCATCAGTAATCCCAAGTGTTTCGTCCAGATACTTAGTATTCTTTCGAAAGAAATTCTTAATAGAATCAATCGCTGGGTTTTCATCCATCTTGCACATTGCAGTTATAAATTTTTGCTCATTTTTGCTTATACCAGCATCTTCTAAAATTTGCTTCCTAACTTCTTTAACAAATTGATCGGTGAATTTATTATCTTTCATTATTTGTTTGGTCATATATCCTGTAGTGCCGCCGGCAATAAGTCCTGCACCCCCTGCAATTGCAGTGTTTCTTATAGTATTATCTTTCTTTTGAGTTGTAGCTTGTGGCTGCACTGTGCCTATTTGTTCTACCATACAAAATTTCCTTCTATTTTTCTCCTGATTATTATAAAAACACAAACACTTTTCTTTTTGCTTTTTTGCGGTAATATATTTCTGAATATTAAGAGGGTTTATGCGATATCATTGGTTAAATAAACAAAATAACGACAAGCTGGTAATCTTTTTTTGCGGCTGGAGCTTTGATTATGTGCCGTTTGAAAGGTTAGATTGCGGAAAAAATGATGTGCTGTGCGTGTATGATTATAGTGAGATGTTACCCCTCTCCCTAGCATATGAATATAAACAAATTTCCCTTATTACTTGGTCAATGGGGGTTTATATTGCTTACCTTTTGCGAGATGAATTGCCGAATTTTGACAGGAAAATTGCTATCAACGGAACCCCGTTCCCTGTTGATGATGAAAAAGGAATTCCGCGCAGAACCTTTGAGTTAACATTGAAATATGTTGATAGCGGATTGCAGGGAAAATTTCAGCAGAATTTGTTTAAAAAGCCTGAGGAGTACGAAAAATATCTTCTCTCTCCTGTCAGACGTTCAATTGGAAATCGCGCAGGAGAACTTGCTGTACTTGATAAGTTTATTAAATCTCAAACGATTGAGTATTCCAAGTTTTACGATTGTGCTATAATCAGTGATGCAGATAAGATTATTCCGACCCGAAATCAGGTAAAATGCTGGGAAGGTCAGGCAAATATCGTAATGCTGGACAGCGGGCATTTCCCGTTTTATGAATTTAACAGCTGGGATGAAATTTTAGAAAAATGCAGTTAGACCCTAAAACAATTAAAAAACATTTTCAAAAAAGTATTGATAAGTATGTTAAAAATGCTGTTGTACAACGTATAATGGCAGAGAAACTTGCCGTTGCAATTCCTGAGCTGGCTTATGAAAATATTCTTGAAATTGGTACGGGCGCAGCGCTATTAACCGAAAAATTATCAACACTAAATTTTAAAACCTTTTATGCTAATGATTTAGTGGATAAGTCTGAAATCTATGTAAAAAAAAATATCCCTCAGGCGAAATTTTTTGGCGGTGATTTTAGAAGGATTAAGTTTGGGCAAAAATTCGACTTAATCGCTTCGAATGCAGCGTTCCAATGGTTTGAGGATGTCGAAAAAGTTTTTGATTTATGTTCAAACTACTTGAAAAAAGATGGTATCCTTGCGTTTTCAACTTTTTCGCCGGAAAATTTTAAGGAGTTTAAAGAAATTTCGGGATTATCTTTAGATTACAAAACAGAAGAAGAGCTCAGCTCCGCTTTAAGTAAAAAATTTGAGGTAATTTCGTTTGAAAACTTTGAGCATAAAATGTATTTTAATAACCCGCTGCAAATTCTTGCGCATATGAAAAACACAGGCGTGAACTCGCTTTCAGAACGAAAATGGGGAATAAAAGAGGTTAAAGAATTTTGCGAAGAATACAAGTCCAAATATCCCGATTTGTGCTTAACTTATTCGCCGATGATTGTTATTGCAAAACTTTTGGGGTATAATTAGTTTGTATAAAAAAGAAAGGGCAAGCTTTATGAGTCAATTAATAGTATCAGGTATGCGACCTACAGGAAAATTACACCTGGGACATTACTTGGGGGTAATTCAAAACTGGGTTGAATTGCAGCATAAATACGACAGTTATTTCTTTGTTGCAGACTGGCATGCGCTGACTACTAAGTACGACAAGACCGAAGAGTTGAGAAACGATGTTCTGGATGTTACGATTGACTGGCTTGCATCAGGTATTGACCCTGAAAAATCTACTATTTATGTTCAATCTCATATCCCAGAGATTGCAGAACTTAACGTTTATTTGGGTATGGTTACTCCGCAAAACTGGGTTGAACGTGACCCGACCTTAAAGGATATGGCAAAAATTTTACGCACAAAAGAAGGGCAAAATTCTCAAATAAGCTACGGCTTAATGGGATATCCCGTTTTGATGAGTGCAGATATTATGATGATGAATGCGGACGCTGTTCCTGTAGGAAGCGACCAAGTTGCGCATATTGAGATTACGCGTGATATTGCAAGAAGATTTAATAATATTTATAAAACTGAATTCTTTAAAGAACCGCAGCCGATTTTAAATCATTGCGCATTAATTTGCGGATTAGACGGCAACAAAATGGGTAAATCTTTCCAAAATGATATTAAAATCTCCGATACGGAAGAAGTTACCGCAAAGAAAGTTATGACAGCGATTACTGACAGAAGCCGTATGAGAAAAACAGACCTCGGACACCCTGACGAGTGCGAAGTTGCATTCAAATATTGGAATATTTTCGGAACGGAAGAGGAAATTGCACAAGTAAGATGTGAATGTGAAAAAGGTGAACGTGGCTGTGCTGATTGTAAACGCCAGCTAGGTGCAAGAATTAACGAAAAATTAGCTGAAATTCGTGAAAAACGCCGCTACTATGAAACACATATCGATGAAGTGAAAGATATACTTATCGAAGGTGACAAAAAGGCTCGTAAGCGTGCAAATGAAGTTATTACGGAAGTTCGTTCATTAATCAGAATGTATTAAAATAAAATCACCTCTCTTTATGAGAGGTGATTTTTAGTAATTCCGATAATTACTCGAGCATTTCTTCCAACAACTCTGCATTTTTACTTGCTGTTGTTGATTGACGAACTTGCTGTTTGTAGATGTAAGTTCTTAATGCTTCTCTGATAAGTTCGCTTCTTGAACGATTTTCACCATCAGCAACATTGTCAATCATGTTCAGAAACTCTTCGGGCATTGAAATCAAAACTCTTGCCATATATTCTCCTTTTTACTATATAAATCGTCTCGTATTATTATAAAAACATTTTGATATAAAAAAGTGCTACTTATTATTGAAAAAATATATATAATTTTTAAAACCCTTTATTGATACAGGTTTTCAGGGTGTTATTTTGTTAACAAAAGTTAATAATTTCTGTAAAATGTCTTTATGTTACAATTTAGGAAAACGAAAGAGAGGATTTTTTATGATAAAAGTTGCAGTATGTGGTGCATTAGGTAAGATGGGAACAGAAGTTTGTAATGCAGTTGAGGAATGTCAGGAAACTAGTCTTGTTGCAAAAATTGATATTGCAGGTGCAGGAACTTACCAAAGTATTGAGGAGGCTCATAGAGTATGTGATATTGATGTCCTTGTTGATTTTACCCAGCCAAAATCTATTTTCGATAATGCAAAATATTGTTTAAATAATGGAATAAAAATTGTAATAGGTACTACAGGGTTATCTGATGATGAAATTGAGTATTTAAAAAATCTTTCAAAAGAAAAAAATACAGGTTGTTTAATTGCTCCGAACTTTTCTACCGGTGCGGTTTTAATGATGATGTTCGCAAAACAAGCTGCAAAATATTTTGATAATGCCGAGATTATAGAGTTACATCATAACCAAAAAAAGGATGCACCGTCAGGAACAGCAATAAAAACTGCTCTTATGATGGCAGAAGAAAAAGATAGCTTTATTAAAGGTAATTGCCCTGAAACTGAAACTATTAAAGGTTCAAGAGGCGGAAGTTCTTATTCTGACATTCATATACATTCTGTCAGAATGCCTGGATATATTGCATCACAAGAAGTTATCTTTGGTTCAAGCGGTCAAATATTTAAAATCAGACATGATTCTATGGACAGAAAATGTTACATGCAAGGTGTTTTACTTGCAGTAAAGCATGTTTCTGCTGAAAATGATTTTGTCTATGGTTTGGAAAATATTATGTAAAACTGAAACCGTCTGCCTTTAGGCGGTCAATAACCTCTTGAAGCTGTTCATCCGAACAAACAAAAGATAAGCGGAAATAACCTTCTCCGTGTTCTCCGAAGGCATTACCCGGAACCAATACTATGCCGGATTTTTCTAATACCTGCTCGCAAAAGTCAAAAGCAGATTTGAATCTTTTTGGAACCGGAAGCCAAAGGTAAAATGTTGTATGCGAAATTTTTTCGTCTGGGATATCCCACCCGAGTTCGCGGAAACCTTTAACCATAATTTCTTGTTTGCGTTTGTAGCCAAGATTACCTTGACGGATATATTCGTCCCCTTCAGGGTCGTTAAGTATTTCAGCGCAGGCTTTTTGAAGGACTTTAAATATACCGTTATCAATTGTAGATTTACCCTTTCCGAGGCGCTGAATTATTGCAGAATTCCCGCAAACCCAACCTAGTCGCCAGCCTGTTACTGCATAAGGTTTTGAAAAACTATAAAACTCTACTGCAATATCTTTTGCTCCTTCAAGCTCGAACACGCTGAACGGTTTTTCTTTTTCGTCAAAATACAGGTCACAATATGCTGCATCTGAAATCAATAATATTTGATGTTTTTTGCAGAAGTTAACAACAGACTGGACGTATTCTTTTGTTGTTCCCATACCCATCGGGTTATTAGGAAAATTGATGATTACAGCTTTAACCTTGTCAGGATTAAATCCCTCTGACTGTAATTTTGCGTAATACTCTTCCATATCAGGTTTGTAATCGTTTTCAGGTGTTAGCGGCACAGAATAAGCATAACCGCCTGAGCATTTGATTATTTGAAGATAAGATGCGTAACAAGGGTCAGGTACCATAAAGATATCTTTTTCGAATTTATCTTCTTTTTGTGTTGTTAAAAATCTTATAAGGTGTGCAATACCTTCTTTTGAACCGATAAGAGAAAAAATTTCATTTGCAGGGTTCATATCGACTCCGAACCTGCTTTTCATGCGTTTTGCTATTGCTTCTCTAAAATATAATTCTCCTCTGGGTGTTGCGTATAAGTGAATATTTGGTTCATCCATTAATTCCTTAACTCTGTTGATAAGTTTTTTAGGCGGCATCATTGTTGGGGCACCCATTGAAAGTGCAATCGGAGCACGGTTTCTCTTAGTAAGCTCTTCTCTAAGTTCGTCGGTTTTTTCTTTCAGCTTAAACATTATGTATGTATCAAGTGACATTACGTCTTTGTTAAATAATTTTTCTTCTAAAGTAACCATGACATCCTTCTTTCTTATCTTATGATAACATTTGCATAGGACCTTGAAGTGAGGCCTGTACAAATTGTTTTGTATATTCATTATCTTGTTTGAGCATTTCGTCAGGAGTTCCTGCAAATACTATTTTACCGTTATAAAGCATTATCAGTTTATTAGCCGTTCTTGTAATCGTAGACATTTGGTGCGTAACAACAATTGATGCTGCGTTTGTTTCTTGTTGTAATCTTACAATATAATCTTCAATCAGAGTTGATGAGATTGGGTCTAATCCTGCAGTAGGCTCGTCATATAATATTGTTTTTGGCTCTGTAACAATAGCTCTTGCAAAGCTTACGCGTTTCTGCATACCGCCTGAAAGTTCTGATGGAAATTTCCTTTCGATTCCTTTTAAACCGACAAGTTCAAGTTTTTGTGTAACGATTTTGTGCAATTCTTCTTCGGTATACTTATTACGTAGGTCTTTTCGCTCTCTGAGAGCAAAGGAAATATTATCTTCGACATTTAAGGAATCAAACAATGCGGAGTATTGAAAAACCATTGCGATGTCCCCTTCAGAGGTAATGATTTCTCCGCTGTCTTTTTCAATTAGCCCGCAAATAAGCTTTAGAACAGTACTTTTACCGGAACCGGAAAAGCCTACTACAGCAAGAGTTTCTCCATCCTTAACTTCAAATGAAATATTATCAAGAACTTTTCTTTCGTCAAATGACTTTGTTAAATTTGAAACTTTTATACTCATAATTAATCCTTATTTTAGAAGAAAAATGCTATTGCAAAAATCATATCCCATATAACAATTGCAACAAAAGACCAAACTACGGCTTTTGTTGTTGCAAGTCCGACACCTTTCGCACCGCCTGATGCCTGATATCCGCAAGCGCAGCTTATAAGAGCAATCGTTCCGCCAAAACTCAATGCTTTAAGTAAGCAGACACCTAAGTCTTTCATATAAATACCGAGCCAAACCGAATCAAAATATGCCCTGTAACCCAGTTCGGTAGTTAAATTTGTTGTTATACCGCCTGTTATTATTCCGAATGCAGATGCAATAATAACAATTATAGGCATCATAATTATTCCTGATAAAACTCTCGGAACAAATAAATATCTTATAGGATCTACTTTTAATACTGAAATGGCGTCAATTTGCTCAGTAACTCTCATCGTAGCTATTTCAGAGGCAAGAGAGGACCCAATCATGGATATAATTGCAAATCCTGACATAATAGCTCCTACTTCTCTTACTATTAGTATACTTACAAGTAAACCGACAAAATTCCCCCCTCCTTGTTTAACCATTTCCGAAGCAACTTGAGAGGTTACAATAATCGAGGTCATACCAACAATAGACAATGTAATTGGAAGAGAACTTATTCCAAAACGTACGCACTGATTCATCAACTCTTTAAAATCAATTCGCAGGGTTAAGATATATTTTAATGTCCCCAGTCCGTTTTGTACAATACCGCCAAATGTTGTTAAAAAATCAACAACTTCTTTCCAGAAAGATTTAAGAATTTTGTAGGATGTTGATTGCTTAAGGTATTGTTTAAACGTTATCATTATTAAATTATATCGAAAATAGACCGTTAAAGTCAATCTGTTTTGATATGTAAAGATTAGTTAAATATTTAGCAATAAAGTTTATTTAAAAACTTTATATAAATACAATAAAACTGTAAGGAGAAAATATGGCAATAACCCCTATTTCATTTACGGCAGCACAAAAACCTGTCACAGCTAAAAAAGATGAAAGTTTGTCTGAAATGCTTAAAAAGGAAGGTATTGAGCTTCCAAAATTAACTCCGGTTCAAGTAGGATTAGGTAATGCTGTGTTTTGGTTTGGTAGCGGATTGTTAATTGATAAATTATTTGGAAAGATGTTCAAGAGTTTTAAAACCCCTCTAAAAATGTCATTAATAATTAACGGTGCAATTGGCTTAGTTGGTGGTCTGATGGCTTTTGTGAGAGAAAAGAAAGCAAGTATTGAAAAATAATAAAAATCCGGTGTATAACTGAACTGAACCCTAAAACCTAGACACAGTAAAAAAGTCGGTTTTAGGGTTTTAGTTCAAATGTAGACAGGATTTTTCTTATTCTCCAAAATAGTTTTTCAAACCTACTGTTAATTTTTTTGTTTTGCAGAGCTTTTTAAGTTTCGCTATAGCGCGGTTTTCAATTTGTCGAATTCTTTCGCGTGAGACTCCGTATTGGGTGCCGATTTCATCAAGTGTTTTTTTTGTTCCGCTATTATCAAGTCCATAGCGTAGAATTAGAACGTCACGTTCTTTTTGGCTCAGTTGGTTTAACATTTTTTGAATATCTTCGAATAAATTTTCTTGTGAAACTCTACCATCTGGAGTTATTGTCGAGTCATCAACAATAAAGTCTGCAATTTTAGAGGAATCATCCGAAGAGTTTGCAGGTGTTTCCATAGAAATTGTGGACTGAGCTGATTTTATAATCGAGGTAAGCTTGTTTACAGTAATCCCTAATCTGTATGCTATTTCCTGTTTCGTCGGAGTGTGTCCGAGTTCGGTTGTTAGGTCTATTGTAGCTTTCCTGATTTTTCCGAGAGATTCAATCATGTGGATAGGAAGCCTTATTATTCTTGCCTTATCAGCTATAGCTCTTGTTATGGATTGTTGAATCCACCATGTTGCATAAGTTGAAAATTTGTATCCTTTTGTGTAGTCAAATCTTCCCGCCGCTTTCATTAATCCAAGATTTCCTTCTTGTATCAAGTCAAGAAAAGAAAGTCCTCTGCCTATGTATTTTTTTGCGATACTTACTACTAATCTTAAATTAGCGTTAACAAGGACATTTTTATAGAATTCGCTTTGGGTATCATATATTTTTTTTGCGACATCTAATTCCTGTTCACTTGACAATAAAGGTATTTTACCGATTTGTTGAAGGTATATTTTGACACTGTCATCAGAATTAACGGACGACAGACTTTCCTGAACTTTAGGGTCTTCCACGGAGTGAAGGACGTCTTCATCATCGTCTTCTGTTTGCAGGCTTGCAAAATCCACTCCTTCATCGGAAATTTCTGCCATGATGCCAAGTTTTTCTATTTCTTTTTTCATCTATAAATGCTCTCCATCATATTTTTAGTATATTATATTCTAATTATATGAATATGTCTTTTTGTAAATTTATTTTTTTGTCATTTTTTGTCGGACTGTTTCAAAAATAATTACAGCAAGGGCATTTGACACGTTAAGTGAATTAAAATCTTTGAGCATAGGGATTTTTACAATAAAATCTGATGCTTTTAATAAGGATTTTGATACTCCGGCGTGTTCGGCGCCCATAATAATAGCAAAATTCATATCATTATAATTAACATCATAATAATTATCTTTTGCACTTGCGTCTGTGGCAATTATCCACCAGTTTGAATTTTTTAGTTTTTCGACGGTGTTAATCAGGCTATTGACTTTTATAATCGGAATATGATTAATTGCGCCTGCGCTTGTTTTATCAACAATAGAATTTACCTGAATGTTACGTCTGGATGGAATTATTATTCCGCTTACTCCTGCGCAGACAGCTGACCTTATTATTGCTCCAAGGTTGTGTGCATCTTCGATTCCGTCCAATATAATTAATGAGCTGTTTTCATGCGGGATTGCCAGAAACTCATCCAAATCAGTGTATTTAATTGGTGAAATTTGCGCGATTATTCCTTGATGATTAAATTCGGTATATGGTGCAAATTTTTCTTTTGCAACAAATTGAAAGACTATGCTGTTTTTTTGTGCAAGTTCTTTGATTTTTGTAAGCTTGTTGTCCGAGTGAATGTTTTTAGAAATGAGAATTTTATTAATCTCTCTTTCTCCTGAGATTAAAGCTTCCATTACTGCGTTTTTGCCAAAAATAATATCTTCCATTATTTTGAAACCTCTAACATTCTGTCTATACACTTAATTGCTTCTTTCGCAATTTTTTCATCAACATTAATTTCGTGTTGTTCATATTTTAGTGCATTATATATATCTTCCAAAGTATGCCACTTCATGTTTTGGCAAACAATATCGGGTTTTATTAGTATAAACTCTTTTTCCGGATAATCTCTTTTTAATCTATCCACAACACCTTTTTCTGTTGATATTATAAATTGTTTTTCATTGTTTTCTGCCGCATATTTCATAATACCTGTAGTGCTCCCTACGTAATCCGCAAGGTCCGTAACTGCTTTAGCACATTCGGGATGTGCAAGGACTTTTGCTGTCGGGTATTTTTTTCTGGCTTCTTGTATATCTTCAGGACGAATTCTTAAATGTGTAGGACAGTAACCAGGATAGGTTGTAACTTTTACATTCCCGAGTTGTCCTTCTACCCATTTGCCGAGGTATGTATCTGGAAGAAATAAAACTTCTTCTGCGTTCAAGCTTTTTACAATTCTTATAGCGTTTGAACTTGTGCAGCAAATGTCACACTCTGACTTGACCTCTGCGGTTGAATTTATATAGCAAACTGTCGGGATAGCTGGATGTTCTGACTTGAATTCTCTGAGCTGTTCAAGATTTACCATGTCGGCCATAAGGCAACCGGATTCCGTACGCGGAAGAAGAACTTTTTTGTTCGGATTAAGGATTTTTGCAGTTTGAGCCATGAAAAATACACCCGCAAAAACTATAATATCCGCATCAGTTTTCGCAGCTTGTTGGCTTAAGTATAATGAATCGCCAACGTAATCCGCTACTTCATCAATTTCAACATTCTGATAGCAATGGGCTAATATTACGGCATTCTTCTCTCTTTTTAGCTTTTTTATATCTTCTATGATGTTGTTCATCTTTTGGAATTCTCCTCCATTCAGTGTAAATTTTTGTAAAATTTGCGTACTCTACAAAATATATTGTATAATAAAAATAGGAATTAGTTACACAGGATAAGAAGAATATGAGTTTTTTAGGAAATTTATCATCAGGTTCTAAACCAAGAGTTTATCTTTCAGTGAATCCTGAGGTTGGTTTAGAAATGATTCAATTGGATTTAGCGACAAATTCTGTTGCAAATTATGCGGTAAGAGATTTAACGTATAATGAGTTAAGAAGAGATATTGCAGACTACGAAGAGTTTAAAGCTGCAGTTCAGGATATGTTTGCAGAGCTTAATGTTAACCCTAAATGTGAGGTTATTTTGAGCATGCCGCTTGTGTCATTAGGGTTGAATTCATACCCGTTGATGTTGGGTGATTCCTCAATAGCTGGCGCGATTGAGTCTGATGTAATACAATCTTATGTTTTCCAAAAGGATGATCCTGAGATTGCTTGGCAAGATGTCCCGATGTCTTCTGGGGCGTCGTCTGAAGCTGATTCGAGTAGAAAAGTTATTTATGCTGCTATTCAAAAGACAGTTATTCAAAATATAGGTGACGCTCTTGCTTCGCTTGGTGCAGATTTAATCGGTGTAGATAACTCCCTTACTGCAACTCTCAGAGCATTAGATTATGCTGGTTATACCCAAACTCAAATGCAGCCTAATATGACTTGGAACTTATTGATAGTTAACGCTTCCGGTTACTCAATAGTTTCATTGTCAGGAAAAAATATTATAGATTATTATGAAGAACCTTTGGCTGTTAAATCTTTCGAGGGCGATGAAATATATAATGCAATTAATCAGTCTGCACAGATTGCTTTGATGAGCAGTCCGGCTAATTATTTGTTTATATTGTCTGATACCGAACAAGTTAGTGCTTCTTTGTTAGCTTCCAAGCTGCAAACTTCAAGTACTGTTACTGTATTGGAAAATAACTCATTCAAAAAAGAGCCGTTGATTGCTGTAGGATTGAATGTATTGCAAAGTTATGCTAACAAGATTTCATTGCAGGCAATCGGTACAGCTCTTGCTGATGTATCTGATTATCCTGTGAAGTTACAATTTATGGGCACGGCAGTGGCAGCTGCAGCAGTGACTACTTGCACTATTGTTCTCGGAGAGAAAGAGATAACTTTAACGCAGAATGCAGGGTTTAAATTTGCCGCTATGATAGGTTTTATACTCCTTCTTCCGGTAATGTTATTAACTTTTCTTGTCATGCCAAAATTGGTAGAGTCAGATCAGCAAAAACTTGATGCTGTAACTGCAAATATTAAAACTGTTGATGCTGAGATCGCAAAATACAAGAATTCGGAGTCCGTTACTACATTTAATGTGAAGGCTGAAATTGAAAAAGGTGTTAAGGGCAATCGTTTGAAATTGATGAATTATATTGCTGCGGGCGATGCTATCCCAAAAACTGTTTGGCTTACATACTTTATGACTCAGGGCGATGGCTTGGTTGATATAAAAGGTGTCTCCTCTAATGTTGAAGATGTGTATGTCTTCTTTAAAAATATGAGAGATTCTTTAATTGGAACTAAATTAAGATTACAAAATTTAGAAATGGTATCAAAATCTGTTGATGATGTTGTATCCGGAACGTCAAATTCTAATTATAGTTTTGAGATTACTAATATGACAAACGATCAACTTAATGCGTTGTTAAATCTGACCCAACCTACAAGTGGGGAAAATCCTCAGCTTGGACAAGGTGGAAACCCGCAAAATAGTAATGGGAATAACAATGCAAATCCTCCACAATCAGGTTTGTTAAGTCAACAGCCTATTCAAGGTAATTAATTTGGAATTAGATAAGGAATTTAATAATGATGATGACTGAAGAAGAAAAGAAACAAGCATTTACGGTATTAGGATTACCTATAGCTGTTCTTATTACGCTTATTTTTGTGGCTTGTTATATTTTTGTAACTCAAGGCTTGCCTAAGTTCCAAGAGTTTGCAAGTTTACATGAAAACTACAAAGCTCAAATGGAAGCTTATTCTGATAAGGAGCGAACTTTGGAAGACTTGAAAGCTCGTATGCCTAAAGCTTCAGAAAAAGACGCTAATTTAGATGTTTCAGGTAAAGCTTTGTTTAGACCTCTTGAATCCGGGCTTGATACAGAAACTATTATTTCATCTGAATTTAATGAGATTTTGGTGTTAATGACTACAAATTCTATTAAGACACGTTCTATTAATTTTACGCCAGATCCCGCAGATGATAATTTTGTTAAGGGTAATTCAAGCAAGTATACAGTAAGTAAGCTTGATATGGAAATGATTGCTACATATTCTAATTTTAAAAGTTTTATGAAAGAATTGTATAAGCATGACCATTATCTTGATATTGCAAAAGTTGAAATAGTTCCTTACCCAAAGAATAAATCAATTTTGTTAATTAATCTTCAACTTAAACTTTATGCGGAAAAAGCTTAAGAACTGAATTTTGAAAAATCTATGCTAAACACCTGCTTTTTGTTTTTAAGGCAGGTGTTGCAGTATAGAGTTTCCAGAACTGTTTTTCGTGTAAAATCGCTAAAGTCAGAACCGCATCTGCCTCGGTGGTCATTTGATAAGAATGGACAGCTATATACCCCTTTTTCTGTTAAAATTCTTCCGAATTTGCAATCGGGATTTTCTGGTATTGCGCACTCAAATTCTTCTTCTGAATTTAGATTTTTATTATGCCATTTGTGAATTTCAAGATTATTTTCTTTTGCGTTAAATCCTATTTTATTTAGTATTAATTTAAACATATTACTTAATTCGGAGACATTTTCTTGGTAGTAATTTGTTATGCTTAAAATTGGATTAAAACCATATTTTGTCAGATGTTTTACTGCATGAATTACTTGTCTGTAGGAACCTCTACCCCTGATATCATCATTTTTTATTTCGTCATAGTGATCAATACTTAATTTAAAAATAATTTCAAAATTACTTTCCTCTTCAACTCTTTTTAAAAATCTTGCCTTTTTTTCATTTATAAAACTACCATTTGTACAGATGCAAACATTGGCACGTTGGAGACAAAGTCTAAGGATATTATTAAAGTCGGGGTGAGTCATAGGTTCTGCACCGGTAAGGTAGATGCACTGAATATTTTCTTTTGTTGTGTCGTTTAGAGCCTTTTTTACTGTGTCTTGAGATATAAAATCTTTGATTTTTTTTGATAAAGGAAAATCTATATAGCAATGGCTGCAACGTTGATTACAGTTTTTAGCGGTCATTTCTATGAACAAATTATTTAATTCTTTTAATTCACAAATTGGGGCTTGAAATATTGTTGTTTTCATTTTAACTCTCCTTTGTCTTTTTGTTAAAATTATTTTAAAAACAACAACAAATATTTAAAATTAATCGTTTGGATATAGTTTATTGCTATACTGAGTAATAAAAAATATTAAGTATTAAAGTCGTTTGCTTTTTTATTTTCAAGCCAGCGGCTCATCAGGAAGTTTTCATAGCTTAGGGCAAATTTGTGGAGTGCGTCAACAAGAATTCTGCCGCTTTCAGATTTGCCTACAATAAGAAAGTCGCCTGTAGAGTTTTCTGCAAGCATGATTTCTTTATGTACAATTTTATCGACATGATTTTTTGGATTTTTGTTTATGACAAGCTTAATCCACTCGCAAAGCTTTTTTG
>CAYUQM010000019.1:0-38078 GCA_964446855.1 uncultured Muribaculaceae bacterium | reverse complement strand
AGGGAATACCTCTGGGCAGATACAAGGACGCAAATGTTCTCGCAACTGCAATGCTGGAAAGGATAGCGGCTAATTATAGCGAAAACAATAAAGGCAGCGAGATCTCTGTTCCGAAAGGGGAATTGACATCTGAGGCAGAAGCCGAATGGTTGGAAAAAGCTAAAACTACGAATCCGGCTGAAAATGCTGAAAAAAGAATTTTATCCGAAGTTGCAAAAACAGAGTTTAAAGATGAAGGTATGCGTTTAAATACTGCCGAATCACTTGATGCAGAGCTTGATTTTGCAATGAAAAATCCTGATGCTCCTGTAGAAAATCTTGAAACATTGTCGTTAGTTATTAACGGCAAATTAGGTGAGACATTAAAAAGCCAATATGAGCAAGCAGGAAAAGTATTTAGCGAACTTATGACAAAAAATGCGGATAAAATCGCTGAAATAGAACAAAAATATGCAAACGATAAACAAAAACTTGCAGAAGAATTTACCCACCTTTTAGCAAATGAACTTGGTGTTGCAGGAATTGAACCAAAAATCGAGATTGTAAAAACAAAAGATGAAAACGCAGATGGATACTTTGACTGGTCAACAGGTAAATTACTTATAAGTGAAAAACTTACTAATCCTAATGATATTGAAACTATAATTGCTCATGAATTTGTACATATTATGCAATTTAAGGATGTTGTTGCCGCAAAAGGTCAAGACGGTGTTTGTGAAATAATAATGAAAAATAATGATGGTAAATACGTTCTAAAGAAAACAAAGGAATTTTTAGAAGAAAATGGTCTTGACTACGATTCCGAAACACCTGAAGATCAAGCAATGTATAGAGAATCTGTTGCAAATCAAATAGCTGAAAATATACTTGAAGCAAATGCTGGCTTGCGCGATTTTGCTCAAAATCATCCACTAGAAAAAGGAAGTCTTAATGAGTATCTTGCAAGAATTTACAAGAGCGAAAATGAAAATACGGCAGTATTTGAGACAGAAGCATACTATAATCAGGTTATTGAGAATGAGGCATATTATCTCGGCAATGGTAAATTAGGTGCCGAAATAAAAGTACATTTGAGTTCTGAAGATATTCGCAGAGCAGAAAAATTTAAAGAGACATTAAGCCAAGATACAGACGAAGTTCGAACCCTGACTAGTGATTTCATTACAAAACTACGCCAAACAAGTAATGGTGAAGATATAACCCTAAAAATTAACGGCGAAGAACAAGTTTATCAAGCCTACAAAGGAAATATTGGTAGTAACGGAAGTTACGTTATTTCTGATGGTACAAATGTTTATACAATACTTCCAAAAGCGTCAAAAGCAATATGTGAAGAGAAAATTTTAGCAAATGAATTATATAGCCAGTTATTAGGGTGTTTTTCAAAAGATGAAGCTGTAGTTGAAACTGATACTGGATATGGAATTATATCCAAGACTGTTTTCAAAAAAAATGGATTTACAAGAGACAAAGCTGTTGTAAAAACGTATGCAATGGATGCGTTATTAGGTAATATGGAAAATGTAGTTTTAAATACAAAAGGGACAGTTCCTGTTACAATATGCAATAATGCGATGATTAATGTCTTACGAGGTCCAAATGGAAAGCCAAACCCAGGACAAGCTATTGTTCCTGAGCTGTCATTGATGTTCCAACAAAATGGAAATAATGCAAAAGAGCTAAAATCTGCATCTAAAGAAGAATTGGTTGCATCATTACAACAACTAGTAGATATTCCAAATGAAAAATTGTTAGAAATTGTTAATAGCAGTCAAATTGAAAATAAAGAACAATTAAGTAATTTATTAATTCAGAGAAAGGCTTTTATTAGTGATTTCTTAAGCAATTTAAAAAATACGGAACAATCAGGTCTCCCGATTGAAGAACATATTCTTAATGTTTATCAGAAAACTTATGCTGAATATTCTTATGATAATTTGAAAGGAAAAGGTAATACCGAGTTTACGGAATTTATTTCTGAAAAATTTGGTATCCCTAAACAAGATTTATTGGATTATCAAAAAATATTGAATAATCCTGAACTGACAGAACATATAACAGAAAAAATTAACGATGGTTTAATTTCAAAAGAAGATTTAATCGAATTTAATAAGGATATTGGTAGTTTTGGTTTATACTGGCAAGAATCTCCAACTCTTAAAAAAGAAATATTTGATACATTACTTGAATTGAAAAAAGAGCAAGGCATAAGTATGAAAGAGGGTTATCTTTTAATATTGAAAATTGCTCAAAATGACAGAGTAGGGCAATTTTCTAAAGATGCCGTCGAACAAATTAAAATTATAAATAAAGAATTAAAAGGAAATATAAATGCAGGTTTATATCGGATAATATTAAATGATGGTAATATAAATCAAGAAAAACTTAATTTTATAAAAGATTTACAAAACAAAGGTATTGATGATAAATACTTAGGTTTGTTGACAGAGCTCGTTTTAAACCCTGATCGCACAATAAATAACGAAAAAGTGACAGCTCTGAACGGTCTTGTTGATAATAATATTAAACCTGATGATATTCCGATGTATTTCACGGCTATAAGTACGCCGGAGGGGTTAAATTTGAATATGCAGCTTGTTGTTGATAAATATAAAGAATTGGGCTTAAATAATGATGAAATTATTCGCAATATATTATTATCAAGAGTTCATACAAAAGACGGTTTTATTCAAAAAACACATGCTTTGGAACTTCCATTACTATTCCAAAATGATATATTGAATGGGAAAACAATTAATGATGCCATAAAAGAATTCAGATGCTGGAATCCAAATATTGAAAATACAATAAAACAACTTCTCGAAAAAAATCCGAATATAAAACTTACAGATATGGTAGCATTATTGCAAACGTTACATAAAGATGGATCCTTTGATTTAGATGGCCATTCAATGGCTTTTAGATTGTTAGAAGATGGAATAACTTCAACTAATATGAGTTCCTTTATAGCTGTTAGTAAAATTAATGCTGATAAATTAAATGGTTTGACACCTAAAGAAGCATTAGAACAAACTATAAGATTGAGATCTACTGGGGAAATACTCCTAAATCACGATTTTACACCAATACAAGTGGCAAGATTGTTTGATGTTGCCAAAACCGGTGGGAAAATTGATAAATTTGTTCTTGATATAATTGAAAATCAATATAAGAATTACACTCCTGAAGAACTATTATGCTTAATCAATTATTCTAAAGTTTTACCACAAGATGGAATTCCGGTTGAAGTTGCTAATCGCCAACGTCAACAAATTTTAGATAATATTACTGATATCATACAAAATAAAGGCTATAGTGTTGCTGATGCTTGCAAAAGTATATCTCCTGCTTTGAACTTAAGAAAAGCTGGATTAAGTAGAGTTGAAATTACAGGAATAAATGAAAACACATTGTCTTTCTGTAGAAAATGTGTCGAAAATGATATAAAAGCTGGTGATATTCAATTATTAGCATATAACTCAAAAATTTTGGATAATGTTTCAAACTTTTCTCCCGAAGAGCTAAGTGTAAAACAGCAACAAATGTTAAACTGGGCAGATAAACTACTTTTTGAAGATAAACTCCCTGCAAAAACAGTTGCAAAATTTATTGACGTAGCTGCATTCAAAACAAAAGGTAAAATAGGTGTGAGACCTGCAACCTATAACTTTGATAATAATGTTATTAATATTATTAATAGAATGATTGATGAAAAAGCAATTACTCCAGAATCATCTGCCGATATTTCAAAAGTTATTTTGGCATTTAAAACTTTAGATTATGATAATAATGCTATTGCTAAAACAGTTGATTTATTAAAAAATCCTATTACACTTAAAAACGGTAAACAATATAATATTGATGCTGAATCAATTGGTTACTTTATTGGTGGTTCAAAAAATAAAGAGACTGGGAAATTTGATGTTGATGTATTTAATAGAAATATTGATATATATATTTTAAAAGCAGAACATGGATTTTCTATTCAGGAATTGTCTATACTTTCAAAATTGTATAAAAATGAATTAACTGTTGATAAATTAAGTACTGCTCAAAAGGTTAATTTATTAAACAAAATTTCTTACGCACCAAAAGATGCAATTGAACTTATTCAAGAAAAAGTTATTGAAACTAAAAACCCCGATGGAACTATTATCAAAGGTGATATAGATGTTTTAACGAAAACCCTTTTAACAGATATTAATCTTGCATCAAGAAGTATTAGAACAAATCAAATTCAAAGACAAGAATTTCTAAGAAACTTTATTTCTAGTAAGGGGAAAGACCCTGTAACAGGTTTGAATAATATTGAAACTAAAATTTCCGAATACGATTTTACTCAATATGGAAAAGATGGGTTACCGCTAAAATATAGCAGAGATGAATTCATTGGTAATATTCAACAGATACTGGAAGGCTTATCTACTGAAGACAAGGTTGCAGTTCTAAAATTCCATAATATTGATTTGGGTGAAAATGGGTTTAATTCTAATCCAAGAGTAAGACAATTTAATCAACCGATAGAAACATTAACAAATGACGGTTATAAAAATATTATTATAGAATTAAGTGCTATCTTAAAAGGTGTAAATGAAGATAATTTACAACTTTTCAAAGAAAATAATATAGATACGATTGTAAAAAAATGTATGCAATTATCATTACTTGATGATGCTAAAATTGCTGAACTTGAAGCTGAGTTTCCGGAATTGAAATTTGATACTATAAAAGAATTACAACAAAAAGCAACAGAATTTGCTAACCTAACATCAAACAATGATGTTGGTAATTTACCTACCCCACTTGCTATTAAAACTGCAAATGAAGATATAGAAGCGTTTGGTAATTTCTCTCCTGATGTTAAAAAAGCTTCTGAAAGAATTGAACAAGAATATAAAAAATTTATGTATGAAAATGAATTTCAAACTGAGGATCCTGAGTTAAATAATATTCTTAATGGCATAATGAGAGGTTTGCCGGATGTGATGTTGACTATTGGTAAAAAACAACACCAAACTCACGCATATTCTGTGGATGTTCACACAATGGAAGTATTAAAAAAGGCAATAAACGATCCTGAATACAAAACCCTTTCTGATAGTGATCGTACAATTTTGAAATTTTCAATTCTTTTACATGATTTTGGTAAAAAATATATCAATCCTACAACTCCGGATACTGGACACGAAATTGATAGTGCAGAAATTGCTTCCGGTATTATCGCTCAATTCAATTTCCCTGCTCAAATTAAAGAAAGAATTTTGAATATAATTAAAAATCACGATTGGTTTGCAAGATACAATAAAAATGAGTGGAATGCAAATAAAATTGTTGCATTATTCCGTTCTCCTGATGATTATAAAATTGCAAAAATAATGTCAAAAGCTGATTTGTTTAGTATTAATCCTGATTTTCAATACGGTCCTAAAGTATTAAATATTACAGAAAACAGGACAATAGAAAATGCGCGTAAAGTTTTTGACAAAAAATTAGAAAACATAGATGCAGCATATCAAAAAATGTATTCAAAAACTAATATTGTAATGAATTCAAAAATATTAAATGCCGAAAAAATTCCGATGGATGAACAATATGGAGTCAGAGTATTAAATCTGACAGATGAAAATATTCCTTCTGATATGGATTTAGGTCAATATGGTATGAATGGAACTACAAAAGACAATTTAAGATTAACTGTTCATATGGTAGATGAGGACAATTTGCTCGGAAACTTGGAAAGTGCAAAATTAGGTATGGAAACTACAATAAATGATAATAATGTTTGGTCAATAAGTATGATAAAAATGGATCGTACCCGCACATACATGTATCGTGAATACGGATTTGCAACTGATACCCCACTTTCAAGTATTGCAATTGCCTCTCCAAACAATTTAAGCAGCGGCTATGAAAAAGGTACAGATAAATTTGTAGAGTTATTATTTACAGATAATCCACAGAGAAATTTCCTTAAACAAAAATTTATGCAATCTGCATTTAATCAAGGATGTAGAATTCTCGAATCGGATTATCAAGAATTATCTAGACTTGTATATAATAAAACTTTTCTAACTCAACTCGAAACCAAATCAAAAATTGAAGTTAACGGAAATGTTTATCCTACTTCAGTAATTGTTAAGGCAATTCAAGAAAGTACAGATGCATTATTTACAGGACAAACTCACACAGAATTGGTTGTGACAAATCCAAAAATACAAGGACTTGTAGTAAGAAAAAATAGTATGGAAGAAGTTGCCCCAGATTTCATAGCATTTGCAAAAAAATATAATTTACCAATACTACTTATTGGCAATAAATAACCTAACTCTTAGTTCTCAGATGATAATGTGTCATAAACTTTTGCAACGATTTTCCATTCGCCGTTGATTTTGTTTAAATTCAAAATATCAGTGAATTTATAGCCATGCCAGTTATCTTCAATCACTCTCACAACCGCAATTGTTTTTTCTAGAGCCAGAACATCAACCCTTGCAATATAATCATCTCTGCAAGCACCCATTTTATCAATTGTATTATAAAATTCTTGGATGTCACCTGATTGGTAAACTTCTTCGTTTAATTGTCCGAAAAATACAGCTTTTTCATAAAAATAAGGTTTTACAATCTCACTGTTTCCATTTTTTACAGCTTCGATAAATTTTCTTGCAACAGTTTCAACAGCGTTAAATTCTTTAATATCGTCTCTCATTTTAAGCTCCTTTACTTTTTAAATATTCTCTTAAAATTATCAGGTGCAATCTGATAAGTATCAATTAAATCAAGACTTTTTACCATACGCAAAGTTCCCTTTTTATATTTTTTAAAGTGGACTGACTCAATATGTTTTTTATAGGCTTCTTGATTTCTGTATATCTCTAAAATTCTTATTTGATTATTATCTTTAATTACAGACATAGGATAGATTGAAACAACATCCTTTTCATTTTTGACAGAGGCTTCTGCCACTTCTTTTGCATAAATCAAATACTTATCCAAAAACTCAGGATAAACTTCGATTTCAGAAATTCTCACAATCATTCCGTTATTGTTTTGTGTTAATTCTTGAGCATTCAAGGGCATACCTCCCATAAAAAATAAAATTACTAATAGAAATAGACTTTGAAATATTTTTCTCAAAACTGTAATTTTAACCTTTTTCATAGTCTTATTCTAGCATAAATATTTAAGAGATTTTTTTCAAAATTTTATGTCAGTGTGTAGTAATCTCTATTTTTACAAATTAATAATTGCAATTTTTATGACGTTTTCCTCTCTTTTTTCAAATATTTCATAAGCCTTTTCGATATCTTTAAGCGCGTATTTATGTGTGATAAGAGGAGTTGTGTCAATTTTGCCTTGTTCAATCAGAGACAATATTTCCTCGCAATCACAGGCATCAACTCCACCTGTTTTGAACGTAAGATTTTTGCCATACATTTGAGGTAAAGGCAGGGTCATTGATTTATCATATAACGCAACAATCGTAACTATAGCATTTGCTCTTGCTGCCTGCCAAGCCATTTGGAAAGTTTCTTCACTGCCTGCGACGTCTATTACAACATCTGCGCCACCGCGATCACATTCATTATTTATAGTATTCATAATGCTTTTCGGCTCTGTTACTATTACATTTGGATAGTGTTTTTTTACAAAATCTCTTCTTGTTTTATCTTTTTCGCAAACAATAATTTTTTTAGGATTTTTCAACATTGCACATATTAAAGTGCAAATACCTGTCGGACCTGCTCCAATGATTAATACAGTATCACCTTCTTTTATTTCAGAAATTTTAGCAGCCCAAAACCCTGTTGCAAGTATATCTCCGACAAAAAGAGCCTGTTCATCCGAAACTGTTTCAGGAATTTTATTCAGCCCTTGATCAGCATAAGGAACCCTAACATATTCAGCTTGACCGCCATCAATTCGGCAACCTAAAGCCCAACCGCCGTTTTTATCCACACAATTGTTAACAAAACCGTTTTTACAAAAAAAGCATTCTCCACAAAATGTTTCAACGTTAACAGTTACTCTGTCTCCAACTTTTATATTTTTTACGTCCTCGCCAATGCTATCAACGATTCCTACCATTTCGTGTCCGACGGTTATACCTAATTTAGCCTTTGGGACAAAACCGTGTTTAATATGGATGTCGCTTGAGCAAATACTACTCAAGGTTATCCGAACAATTGCGTCTTTTGGATTAAACAATTGCGGCTTGCTTTTTTCGGTTAATTCAAAAACTCCGGATTTTTTATATGTGTAAGCTAACATTTTTCTCCTTCTAATTCTTTGCTTGTTTATAATAGAAATTATACACACTAAAAAGAGAATATCTCATTTATTTGTTGTAAAAATTCAACTGAAGAGCTATAAAGGTTCTATGTAAAGAATTGTAATGTATGCATGGTGGATTTAAGTACTTGAAAATGGCTCTGTTAGTGTGGTTTCAGAAGACTATACATTATATGTATGATTTTATTTAAAATCATACATTTTATATTTGATTTATTTGTAAAAATGATATAGTATATACTCTATAAGTATACTTGAGGTCCGGTTATGAAAAAGAGTAAATATACAAATAAAATTTCGATGGCTCTGTATGCCAGTATGATTTTATTTTTGCCGTTCAATGCCGCAAATGCAAATACTCTTGGTTCAAATAGTGTTTATACTCTTTCTCCGGTTGGTACGGCTGCAAATAATACAATTACTCAGGCGGTGTATAATCCTGAAACCGGTGCTGTGACCTACGACAATTATCGTTTAAATTTAGTAAACCCCAAAACAGGTAACAATATATTCGGTGATTCTACCGGTTCTACCAAAAATCATACCGTACAGGGCTTGAGTCTGGTTTCTCGTTATTCAAATGCGAATTATGTTGGCAAGTCTAAGTCAGGTAGTGGTGGTTTGATAAGCACAGAGGGAAATTGGTCATCTAATATCAATGGCACGTTTGTAAGCAATTCGGTTACCGGTATTGGTGGTGCGGTCAGGGTAGATAAAGTCAATAATGGTAATGGTACAATTATTGGTAATTTCATAGAGAATCATTCTTCAGGTATTGCCGGAGGAGCCTTGTCTATTGGTAATGTTGACAATGGTGGCGGCTTAAGGGTAACGGGAATTAGTGGAAATTTTATAGGTAACTATGTCAGCAGGGCCGGAGCTAACTCTGGGGGGGCAATACAATTTGATTCCGGCGTAGCATCTGAATATGCCGTAATTGGGGATATAGATGCTAATTTTATTGGCAATTATGTAAAAAGTACTAACTCTTATTCACAAGGTGGGGCTTTTGATAATGGTCGATACTCCAAAATTGGGGAGGTAAAAGGTGATTTTATTAAGAATCATGCTGAATCAACTCATAATTATACCAGTTCAAGTTACGTAACTCAAAATGGTTTAATAAGGGGTTCTCAAGGTGGTGCTATATATACGTTTGCTAGCTCCGAAATAGGTAATATCACCGGTGATTTTATTGAAAATTACGCTAAAGGTGCCGGATTAGGTTCAGGTGAAGGTGGAGCTATTTATATCAGTGCCAGTACTAATATTGGTAATATTAAAGGCAGTTTCCTTTCTAACTACGCCGAAGGTGTTAATAATGCAGAAGGCGGGGCTATTTCTAACTTTGGTAAAATGGGTAACCTTGGTGGTATAGATAGTGTTTTTAATAATAACTCTCTGACAGTTACAGGGGCTTCTGGTACCGCAAAAGGTGGGGTTATTGCTAATAATTTTGATAATCGGGACTCAAATACTTGGAATCCGGACAGGTCCGGAGCCAGTATTAAAAATATTACTGGAATCTTCACAGGAAACCGTATTGTAGCAGCAAATGCGAATGCAGAAGGTGGGGTTATTTATAACCATGCTAAGTCTTCTATTGCATCAATTACAAATTCTACATTTGAAGGCACTCAGGTTACAGCCAAAAGTGTTAAGGGTGGTGTAATCTATAACGACGGTGCTATTACAAACGGAATTTCAAATGTTGTATTCAGAGGTAATAAATTTGGTGCAGGTACCGGTGGTGTTATTTATAACACAGGTACCTTAGGTGCTATTGCGGATACTACTTTTAGTAATAACTCTATTTCAGGTAATGGTGGTGCGATTTATACTACTAAAGGCATCACATTGAAGGATGATGTTGTCTTTACTAAGAACACTGCAACAACAGGTAATGATATATATCTTGCAAACGGTGCGGGCATAAGTGTTACATCAACCAAAACAGGCTCAAAAACCGTATCTGATGGCGGTATTGCTTCGGCAACCAATGCAAGTAAAATTACTGTCGGAAAGAACGCAACCTTGGAATTGTCAGGCGATAATACAAAATTCCTTGGTTCTACAACTCTCGGTGATGGTTCAACTGTTTTATACAACGCCATAAAATCTATTGTTTCAACTAATATTAACGGCGCAAATTCTAATATTGCTTATAACAATATTGATACTGCGACAACAGCTACCCTTACTGCAACAACAGGCAGTACAAATGTTACAAAAACAGGCTCCGCTAAATTAACCTTGAGTGGTAATGTTTCAAGTGCTACTGCAAATGTTACTTTAGCAGAAGGTGATCTTGAGCATACAGGCAACTATTTTAGTTCAAGTGTTAATACTATCAACAATGGTTCTGAACTTACTATTAATAACGCAAATAATGTTTCTGCGACGATTAAGGCTGGTGCAGACGGCTCAGGTACATTCACCAAAAGGAATTCAGGTAAGGTGACTCTTACAGGTGATAGTTCCTCTTATGAAGGTGTAACTAATGTTGAAGGCGGCTCTTTAGTATATTCTGATGCTGACGGAAGTAAGTGTGTAAGCGGTGATGTTAACCTTAGCAGTGGTACAAGTCTTGATTACACTGTGGTAAATGACACTATATTAGCTAACAAATTAAGTGGTCTTGGTAAGTTTATCAAAAAAGGCAAAGGTAAAACAACTATAACGGCTGATAATTCATCATTGACCGGAAATACAGAAATTCAAGGCGGTACATTAGCTTACTCAAATGCAAACGGAGTTTTTGTTGGCGGTAATGTTCTTGTTAGCCAAAATGCAGCTTTAGAATTAACAACTGCTTCAGATTATACTTTGAATAACTTGGTTAGTGGTGGCGGTAATCTGATTAAAAAAGGCGATTCTGTTTTAACATTGAATAGTGCTAAAGATTATTCATCATTGACAGGTAGAACAGAGATTCAAGAAGGTACGTTATCTTACACAACGGGGACAGGAGCTTTTGTTGGTGGTGATGTTTATATCAATGAGAACGCAGTTTTGGATTATACTGTAACAAAGAGTGATACTTTAGCTAACAATTTGAGTGGTTCGGGTACGCTTATTAAAAGAGGAACTGCCAGAACAACGGCGACAGGTGATAATTCCGATTTCAACGGTAAGCTTGATGTCCAAGCTGGAACGTTGGCTTATTCGGATTCAACTGACGGTGCTAAATTCTTTGGTGAGGGTACAACGTATAATGTTGTTGGGGAATTTGATATTGAAAACTCTGAAAATGTTTCTCTTAATTCTGTTTCAGGCACAGGTAAACTTGTTAAATTATCAACGGGGACAGTTGACCTTATTGGGGATAACTCCGGTTTTACCGGTGACGTCACTGTTCGTAACGGTAAAATCTCTTATTCCAGTGGTGAAGGCAAAAGTTTCTTTGATGCCAAATCGTATAATATTAATGGCGTTTTAGAATTGGCTAACAGTGGTGAAGATGCTCTCAATTTGAGGAAAGTCGTCGGAAGTGGCTCGATTATAAAATCTGAAGCTGCGGATTTAGTTTTTACATCAGATAAAACCAGTACGAATGGTTTTATCGGCAGCTTAAATGTTAGTGGCGGGAACACTGTTGCTCATGTTGGTGCGCAAAATGAAGCAGGTCTGTTTGATTTTGATGTTGTTGTAGGTGGGGAGGCTCAGCTCTACTATGATAACGATTCAAAAGACAAGTTTACATTGAATAGTGACTCAAAAGTCAGGTTTGCGGAAGGTGCAAGCGGTGCAGGTATTACGTTTAACTCTGCTACATTTACCCTGGGGAACGAAGTTGCTAATGCTGCCGGTAATACTGTCACAATGGGTGAGAAGTCTACAGTTAGTATTAGAGGTAATTCTTACGAAGGGAACTATTCAATATCAGATGGTTCAAGCGTATCTGTAACTTCAACAACAGGTGCAAGTTTCACCGGTGATGTTGCTATCAAAAATTCTGCGTTGAACCTTCAAAATAACGCTGTAACAGCTACAACATTCAGTAAGCTTGACCTTGGCGAAAGTACAGATTTGAAAATTGATTTGTCATTTGGAAATGAGATTGTTGCTGATACTATTATTGCAACAAGCGGAACCGGTAAGTTTAAATTGACAGATGTTGCTGTTGTTTCATCTGATAGATTGGATACAAATATTTTAAATACAACAGTTAAAGTATTAACAGGTGTTGAATTTACAGCTGATGACTATAATAATTCTATTTCAGGTGACAACTTAGCTTATAGTTATAGTATAAATAAAATTAGTCCTGATTCTTTGAAAATAACGTCATACCATGATGCTCGTTCATTGTATATATTGAATCACTTGAGAAATGGTGATAGAACATTTACATGGAATGATACTGATGCAAACAATTATGCGGCATATACAGATGAAGATGATAGTACATTAGGGCAAACTCTCGCCGGCATTTTGCGTGTCTTAGGTCGTACGGAAGATAGGCTTGATACAATTAATGCTACACCTGGTTATGTGACAAAATATCCGATAGCTTTATTTGATTTATCTGCACAAGAAGAAGATACTCATTTAGAAGTTAAAAATGTTACTATAACAGATGCGGCAGGTAGAAACGGTTCTGTTATTAGCGTAACTTCCCCTACTGCAAGTGTTGATGTTAATAATGTTTTATTCAAAAATAGTGAGTCTGCTCTTTTTATAGGAGAAGATGTTGGTACGGTTGATGGTAAAGAAGTTGTTATTTCAAATTCTACCTTCAGAGGTAATACTGTTGCCGATGGTGCGATTGCCTCTGCTATCCATAACGAAGGCAAATTGACACTGAATGATGTTACATTCTCAAATAACAATGATACTTATATTTATAATAAAGGTATCTTGAATATTAATGCCACAAAATCCGGTAGCAGACTGGCAAACGGTACAAGTAGTGCAGGCAAAATTATCAACAATGGTACAATTAACTTAACTGCTACTGGTGACTGCGTTGATTTCGGTATAACAAATCCTATTTCCACATCTGTTAGCGCTGTTGCGAAGGGTAAGGTTTTTGCAGATGGAGTTTATACTATTGGTGCCGAACTTACCCGTCAGGAGCTCTCAACCCGCGGAACAACAACCCTTTCTCTTTCAGCAGGCTTGTTTGATTCAGTTTGGACAATTAATAGTGGTTCGGTAGGTAATTTGAAATCCAGTGTAGATAACAGTTCTATTATTAATAATGGGACACTTAATATTACCAATGAATATACTGATGATACTCCTATTAACATAAGCGGTGCAATTTCGTCAACTGATACCAGCAATATAATTGATTACTCCGGTGGAGGAGTTCTTAATTTGAGTGCTAATGTAAGAGATTATAAAGGTAAGTTTAATATTATCACTAAGGCAGAAGATGCCGGAAAAAGTATAGTTAATTTTGTTGAAAGAGATACTAAAACATTCTTCTCCGGTGATGCTGAAGTAAATATTGATGGTGGTGTATTTAATGTAAATACTAATCTAAAAAATATTTCTGTAGCAAAAGGTAATTTTGCTACTATTGATTTAAAAAATGGTGCATCTTTTAATATTACAGGTGTTAAGGACGGTAAATATGTTATCGGAGATATTGGTTCTGCCGGTGATGCATGGATAACTACAGAGGGAAGTAACAATATCAGTTTCACTAACGGTGAATATTTATTTAATACAATTCTTCCTACAACAGGTAATACAATAACTATCAGTAATGCAACATTTGGTTTTAATGATATCAATGGTGAGGAAAACGGTACTCTTAACGGATATGATTTCAAAATTGGTAATAATTACGTATTAAAAAATGGTTCAACATTAGATTTGTTGGTGCATACGCACAACAGTGCAACAGATGAAAATGGTGATTTTATTATCGATGGTTTGGAACATTTTGCCGGTGATAATTACATATTTGATTCTTTTAATTCAGTTGGAGAAAAGGGTAACAATATTTCTCTTAACTTGAATTTATATACAAGTTACACCGATGATCGTTATCCTGTTACTGATACTATTACTGCAGGTGGTGGTGAAGGTATTCTTAACTTGGTAAAAGTTGGTATTAAAGACGATAACGGTGGTATATTCCTTTATGATAAGCCGTTAAGGGTTATTTACGGTGCAAATAATCTTCAAATCGCAACTAAGAACGATATAGATGTATTGAGTTGGTCAACTAACGTTTATAAATACAAATTTACCTCTGCATCTTCTGTTGGTATTGAAGGTATAAGTGATGAGAACAGCCATGAGGCGGACAGTATTAGAGTTACATATGGCGGTTTGGCTAGTACAGATACTCTTAGAGACTTGAACCGTTATAACATTAATTTGACAGATGACGAGCAAGGCGGAAACAGAGGTTTCTCATTTGTTTCAAGTGATGATTACCATATTTACAGAGATTTGGATGAAACAACTGCAGGTCACTTTGTTGTTCTTGGTAAACTTGATAATAATAAAAATAATAATGTTATTTCGGGTAAGTTTGGCGATTTGCTTATTGAATCTGCTGACCAAAATGACAGATTCTACTATGATGAAGAAAACGACCAATATTATTATGATGAATACATAAAAGGTCAGTACGATCCTGTACCTAATCCAATTAAGGACCCTAAAGTTGAAGAAATTGGTGGAATTGAATACGATAGAATTTCTTATAAAGAATATACAGAGGGTAGAGATTACGGTTCTTTATTTGAAGTCGTTAACAATACTCATTTGGAAATGTCAAATGTCACATTAAAAGATACATTGAGAAGTGTTCAAGATATCAAAGACGGTTCAGCATTTTATGTTAACAATGAAGATGCGAGAGTTGAACTGAATAATGTTTGCTTTGAGAATAATAGAGTTGAAGACGGTAACGGCGGTTCAATTGCAAATCTTAGCAGCAGCGAGTTTAGTTTAACAGGCGGTTACCTCACAGGTAACTACGCAAGTGGGGATGGCGGTTCAATCTATAATACTTCCGCCAAAGCCGTTGGTGCTGATCATGATGCTATGATTTTAAGTAATATTACGGCTGATGGTAATATTGCAGGTGGGCTTGGCGGTGCAATTTATACAAGTGCAGATTTGACAATAAGAAATTCTGATTTCGGTAAAACTACCAAGAATATTCACGGTAAAACCGCTGATAATGACGGTATTTCAAACGATATCTATATTGCGGAAGGTGCTACTGTAACATTTGATACTTTTGTTGATACGACCAGCTCAACAGGTAGTAAGGATGCTTACATTATCAATAGTGGTATTGCAGGTAAAGGTAATTTCGTAAAAATTGGAGAGAAGACATTAACTCTGTCTGGAGTTAACAATGATTTTACAGGAAACATTGATGTTAAACTGGGTACTGTAAATTATGTTCAAGATGTTGCAAACGGATTTGTAAGCGGTTCAGTAAATCTTAGTAAAGATACAATCTTAAATATGACAAATACTTTGGAAGAGCATATCCAAAAGATGTCAGGTACAGGTACTTTCAATAAAAATGGCAAAGGGGATGTTGCATTAGCAGGTGATAATAGCAAATTTACCGGTGGGTTTAATGTATTTGAAGGTACTACAAATTATATTCAAGATACTACAAACGGATTTGTAAGCGGTTCAGTAAATCTTAGTAAAGATACAATCTTAAATATGACAAATACTTTGGAAGAGCATATCCAAAAGATGTCAGGAGCAGGTACTTTCAACAAAGATGGTGTAGGTAACGTTACATTAACCGGTGACAATAGCGGTTTTAGCGGTATTGCAAATATTAATGATGGTTCATTAACTTATGTATATGAGGCTGAAGCAACAAATAAATATTTTGGCGGAGAAACAAGGCTTGGTGATGCAACATTAAATGTAAATGTAAAATCAGGTTCAACTCAAATCAGAAATATTTCAAGTCAATCAGAAGGCAGCGGCTCATTGGTTAAATTGGGCAGCGGTACTGCAACTTTTGCCGGTGACAATTCATCTTTCACAGGTGAAACTAACGTTGAAAAAGGAACGTTGGCATTCTCTGATGCTAACAACAGTACTTTTGTAGGCGGTGATGTTAACCTTAGCAGTGGTACAAGTCTTGATTACACTGCTGCAAAAGATGGTAATTTATTTAACAAATTAAGCGGTTTGGGTAAATTTATCAAAAAAGGTGTCGGTAAAACAACATTAACAGGTGATAATTCAGATTTTGTAGGAAAGGTTGATGTTCAAGCAGGAAAGTTAGCTTATTCAGATTCAAATACGGACGCTAAATTCTTTGGCGATGGTACAACTTATAATGTTGTTGGTGAATTTGATATTGATAATGATAAAGATAAAAAAGCTATCAAATTGAGTACAGTATCAGGTACAGGTGCTATTGTAAAAACAGGAACCGGGGATATAACACTTATCGGTGATAACTCTAAGTTCAACGGTAGTGCAAATATAAATATAAAAGATGGTAGTTTGACATTTGTCGATGATGCTGTTTCTAAATATATTTCAGGTTCAACTATTTTGAGTAAAGATGCTATACTAAATTATACTGCAGAAGAAAAAGCAGAATTGAAGAAAGTTTCAGGTGATGGTGTTCTAAACTATTACGGTACTGAATCATTAACATTTAATGCTAAAAACAACAGCAACTTTACAGGTACAGCAAATGTATATGGGACATTGCTTGATGTTATCGGGAATACTGCTTCTGATAATTTTGTGATGAATGTTCATTCAGGCAGTATGTTGAATTACACCGCAGCGGAAGATGCCAGCATTACAATTAATGACAAGTTTAATTTTGTAGGAACTGGTGAAGGCTCTACTATTCAATTTAATGGATCCTCATACTTAATGAATAGTGAAATTGCAGATTCTACCGGCAATAATGTAATTTTCAACGATACGACTGTTGCGTTTAATGGTAGTGCATATAATTCTGCAGCATATACCGTTAAAGATTCAGTTATTGATTTGACCAAAGATAATAAGGCAACTTCTAACAGAACATTTAATGATTTAACTGTAAGTAATTCAAGATTGAAGATTGATGTTGACTTGTTATTGGCAACCGGTTCAGAGGATACTTCGAATGCTAAAGCTGATACTTTGACTGTAACTAATCCTCAAGATAATAAGATATCCGTTACTCTAAGTGAAATTAAGGTTAATGATAAATCTGATGATGGGTTAGGTGGAACATATAATATTAAGGTTTTGGACGGGTTAACATTTAACAAAACTAATTCAGTTACACAATGGGCTACCCAAGCTTACACTTACAATGTTACAGTTGACAGTACCGATTTAATCTTAACAGCAGTTAAAGCTTCAACTGCAAATTCACTGGGTGAGATGAACAGACTTGAAGGTAACAGAGGTTTCAACTTCAATTACACAACTGATGATGAGGCTACATATAAAATTGGTTCAAGTTTAGGTATAACAAGTGCCGGTACGTTTACCGTTCTTGGTGATAACGAAAATAAGGACACAATAGTATCTGGTGGCAACCAATATTCAATGTTTAATGTCCAAAATAAAACAGATTTGACTGTTTCAGATATGTCATTAACGAATGCCAAAGCATCTGACAGAGGCGGTGCTGTTGTTCTTGCAAATAATAAAGATGCTTCAATAACTTTGAATAATGTGAATCTTCGATTAAATGAATCAGCAAGCAATGGTGGTGCTATCAATAATACTAAGTCAAAAGACTTTAATATTTATGGCGGTACAATTAGAAATAATACCTCTAAGGGTAATGGCGGTGCGATATATACAGAATCTGATATGTATATATTAAACACTAATTTCAATAATAATACAGATAAAAACGGTAAAAACGATATCTATATTAAAGGTGTACAAACAGCTGTTAATTACGAAATCACTCAAGACCTTACAGGAAATATTTTAAGTGGTTTAAGTGGTGATGGTATATTTAATAAAACAGGTGCAGGTTTGCTAAATTTATCAGGACGTAATAGCGGATTTACCGGAACTTTGAATGTTTTGGACGGTAGTGAAGTTATCTTTAACCAAGCATCTGTAGGCGATAGTTATATTTTAGGAACAACGAATATAGGTGATAATGGACAGTTAACCTTAAATAATGACAAGAGCAATATAACTATTGGTAACCTTCGTGGTAATACGGGAACAGCCGTTAACGTTGTTGGCGGATATGATGTTACATTATCTCGAGATAACTCAGGTTTCAGCGGTGACTTGAATATTGAAAACGGTTCTGTTTCCTTTAATTCATATTCAGCAAATGATAAATATATTAAAGGTCAAACCAAGATTTCAGAAGATGCAAGTTTGAAACTTCTTAATGATAACGATTTTGTTCTTGAAAGAATAAGTGGAGAAGGTAGTCTTGTTAAGAATGGAATCGGAAGGCTTATAGTTTCCGGTACAAATAGATTGAATGGTGAAATTACAATTAACCAAGGTGAATTGGCATTCAAACATGATGGCTCATTAGGCGATTTGGAAATATTACGTATGAATGATGGTACTGCGTTGAATATGCAAAATACTGTTTTAGTTCGTAACTCAGATGGGACATTTACAACTAATCCAAATCCTGCAAATATTGAAGATATTTTTGTTAGTACCATTGTGCTAAATGGTAATTCAGATCTTAAGCTTGATATTGATTTGAAAAATGAGCAAGCAGATAAGATTGGAGCTGATGTTGTACTTGGTAACGGGCAGTTTATTATCAGAGAATCAGGCTTAAATGTTCTAAGTGATACATTGTTAGATAATACTTCTGTACAAATTTCATACGGAGCACTTGCAAGTGATAAGATTGCACTTGATAAAACACTTAAAACGGTAATGGGACCTATTCAAAAATATTCTGTTTCTTATGCAGATGGGTATTTGGATTTTGCAAGAATGGGTGGTTATACTCCTTCTTATAATGATATTAACCCGTCAGTTATGGCAACCCCTGTTGCAGCTCAAATCGGAGGTTGTTTGACTCAATTGGAAACATTGCAATCAGGATTTTTCCATATGGATAGATATATGAAATATCCAAAAGCTATGAGATTGTCTGCTGAGCAAAATAATCGTTATGCTATAAATGATAATCCGGTTTATAATGGTTCTGTATTACCTGAAACCTCCCAAGCTATGTGGACAAAACCGTATGTAACATTCGAAAAAGTTGACTTGCGTGGCGGTCCGGGTGTCTCAACCATAACATACGGTAATATATACGGTGGCGATAGCAACTTGTATGACTTGAAAAACGGATTCAAAGGTGTAATTTCTGCATTTGTGGGTTATAACGGTTCAAGTCAGGATTTCAGTGGTATCACCCTGACGCAAAATGGCGGAACTTTGGGTGCTACCGCTACATTGTACAAAAATAATTTCTTTACAGGTTTGACTATTTCTACAGGTGCAAGTTCCATAGATGCAAATACTTATGCAGGGCATGACGACTTTACAATGTTAACTGCCGGTATTGCTAGTAAAACCGGATATAATTTTGAATTTAAAGAAGGTAAATTTACTATTCAGCCATCATTATTCTTAGGTTATACATTTGTAAATACATTTGATTACAGAAATAAGGCAGATATTAGCATTAATTCATCACCATTGCATGCTATTCAAGTTGCTCCGGGTGTTAAATTCATTGGTAACCTTAGAAATAATATACAAGTTTATGCCTCTACGGATGTTGTTATGAATTTCCTTGGTACTACGAATACAAAAGCAAACGATGTCACATTGCCGCAAGTATCAGTAAAACCTTATGTACAGTACGGTTTAGGTATTCAAAAAAGGTGGAGCGACAAATTTACAGCATTCACACAAGCTATGATTAGAAATGGCGGAAGAAATGGTATTGCATTTACTGCAGGTTTCAGATGGGCATTGGGTAAAAATAATAAGAAACAAGATAAGCAAATTGTCCCTGTTAAACATAAAATAATTAAGAGTTCAAAATAGGATATTCTGTTTTTAAATAATAGTACTTAATCCACAAATTCGCTACGAATTCATACTCTGTGAGAAAAGGGTTTATATGGAATCCTTGCATTAAACTATTTCTGCCGCGGTACAATGAATGCCGCCCGTGAGCTTGAATAGTCTTTCCGTAAGTGGTTCATCCATAAAGAAAATGTTTTCTTTATCTATATAAGGACTTATACTCTCTATAAAAGCATTTTTCATACTAAAGCCTGTTTTGGTTTCGATATCAGGGGTGATTTCGAGAGTTTTATCCAATAAACTTGCATTTGTTATATAAATAAGTTTGTCATCTTTTTTCGTAACGATTGCATTTATGAAATTATTTTCATAAAAATTATGCAGCTCCATTCCACGTTCTATAGGAGGTAAATTTGCTAATCTTTCTATTTCATTCAGATGTATTGCTGCAGCTTGTATATTTGGAACTGCTTTATTATATTCTTTTGTCATTGATGCAATATGTCGATTAATTTCATCTTGTACTTCCCGTTCTCTATTTACGTTTCTAATTTTTTCAAGGTAGACGTATGTTCCGGGAACCCTAATTGGATTCATGCCGGCATTTTTAATAGCTTTAATTACTTGAGGTGTTGTTTCAGTAGATTTATAAGGAGAAAATTTTTGGGTTATTTCAAGTTTTTGTACCATCAAATCTATATTGTTTATAATCTGTTCTATTTTTGTCTTTTCTTCGGAACTCAAACTATGTTCAGAGAGATAATTTTTCAGTTTTTCAATACCTGTTCTCATTGCTGATTTAGTCATCTCATCGTCAGCAACAAGTACATTCCCCTTATCAAGCGGTCTTATGAATAAATCAAGATGATAATCAAGCTTTGGAATTGGATGAATTTCTTCTACATCAAATATCTTTTTAAACAAATCTTCCGGATAAATTGAAGCTTTGTTTTCTGTAACAAGAAGTTTTTTTACCCCGTTAACATCACATACGAAAAAATTTCCGCCACGCAGATGCGGATCTGCGTGTAATGGCATTATCCCATGGGTTTTCTTTAAGCCATCTGTCATTCCGCGTAAAACTCGTTTTATAAAATCACGAGAATTATCAAATATTACAAATTTTAATTTACTATTAAAAAAAGATAAATAATCTTGAGCCCACAAGGTTTGTTGTTTTTGCATCAATGAACTATATTCTTTTTTAATAGATTTTGAAGCAATATTTGGAGTGTAAACATCAAGCCCGGTTTTATTCGCGATACGTTTTAATGCTTCGGCACAGTGTTTGTCAGTTACAAATAAGCCTGTTAGGGGTCTTGCGTCGTAACCGGTAAAAGATGGGGTGTTGCTATTTATTTGCATATTTAATCCTTACTGTAAATTATATTATCAGATAAAACACCGCTAAATATTTTTTTTTGCTATATTATTATTATGGCAATTTCAAGTAGTATTGATAAATATATACAAAATTCTCTTATTAGAGGTAAACTTTGTAGATGGACTAAATCCCTGATAAATGTCCATATAACGCAAATATCTGCTAATTATAAGAGGAAAGATTTTATGTACAACCAAGTCAGAACAGCCATTAATTCTTGGAATAACATTCTCAAGTTAAACACTATTCCTGTGCAGTTTGTAGAAACTTCTTCTCCAGCCGGAGCCGATATTATTGTTCACTGGGTAAAAGTCGGCAGAGTTTATGAAGGTATGTGCAAATATCTAAGTGTAACAGACCATTCAATAAACAAAGTTTCAATTGATATAGGGCTGGAAAACGAACTTTCAGGAAAAAATATAACTGATTTAAGTATATATTGCGCAATTATGCATGAATTTGGGCATGCTTTAGGACTTGGTCACGGAATTGAGGTTGATGACATAATGTTTGTACCACATCAAAAAAATATCCAATTACCAAGCGATAACGATATTTTTGTACTGAAGGAAATATATGAATAAGCTAGATACGATTTTTCTTGAGTTCAGTTTGTGCTTCCTTAATGAATTTGTTAATATTAAAGAAATATCCGCCGGCAAGAACAAAAGCGGCGGTTACCCAAGCAATCGGGCCAGCATAAAATATTCCGATATACCCAAACTTAACCGCTAAAAATACTGCCGCAAAAGAACGCATTACAAGCTCTCCAACTGATGCAATCAGAGGGATTTTAGCTCGTCCAAGGCCCTGCAACGCATTTCTGAATATAAAAATTTGAGAAAGAAAGAAGTAAAATAATGAGCTTATAAACAAGTAATCATGTGCAATTTTTATAATTTCAGGGTTATGTTTTCCGATAAAAATAGCAACAATATCGCTGCCCCAGAAATGCATTACAAATGCCATTACTATGCTCAAATGCAAATTTATAACAGAAGCCTTTTTTACGCTTACTTTAATCCTATGAAAATTCTTTGCCCCAAAGTTTTGAGCAATGAATGCCGCAAGTGCAACCCCGAAAGAAACCATAGGTAGTGTTGCAACCTGTTCTATTCTCAATGCCGCAGTCATAGCAGCGATAACGTCAGCGCCAAAAGAATTGCAAACACTCTGAATGATTAATATCCCTATCCCCAAAATAGAAAACTGCAAAGCCATAGGAACACCTACACTTAAATGTTCCACGGCAAAATTCCAATCTTTTCTTATGTCAAAAATCCAATCATCGGGTTTTAAATGAAGAATAGGAAAAAATTTATTAATATAAAAAATACACATTATAACAGAAAGCCCTTGAGAGAGAACAACTGCAACTGCTGAACCGGGTACTCCCCAATGAAAACCTATAATAAATAATAATGCCAAAAATATGTTCAAGATAGACGCAAAAATTAAAAAATACAGAGGCGTTTTACTGTCACCCAATGCTCTTAAGACACTGGCAAGTAAATTATAGAAATTAGCTGTAAAAAGACCTAATACAACTATCTGGATATACCAATATGCATCTTCACTGATTTCTGAAGGAACATTCATCCAAGCAAGAATATTCTTCATAAAAATTAAACAAATCAAAGAGAACAAAATTGTAAATGCTGTACTCAAAATTGTTGACATTGTTACTGAACGTCGAACTCCATTATAATCCTTCGCGCCGAATTTCTGACCGGTTATAACCGCAAACCCGTTAGTTAGACCTACTATCACAAACATTATAAGAAAAAATAACGGTGCAACGGCACCAACCGAAGCTAAGGCATTTATCCCCAATGTTCGCCCGACAATTACAATATCCGCAAGATTGTAAAATTGTTGAAATATATTACCTATTAATAAAGGTATAGAAAATAAAAAGATTAATTTTAAAGGGTTTCCTGTAGTTAAATCGTTAATCATAACCTTGATATTATATTATAAAAATATTTTCAAAGATATAAGCAGAATAGTTCAGTTAAATAAATAAAAACAGCCCTTACAAAATGAAGGACTGTCTTTTATAAAATATTAAATATTATACATTAACTAAAGTGCCAAATGTAATATTATTTCCGCAAGTAAGATGATCAACATCAGGTAAAATTGTGTTTTTAATGTTTCTTAAATCTTCTTGCATAAGTCTTCTTGGAGAACCATCTTCCATTGAGTGGTTTCTTAACAAGTATGATGGGTGGAAAATAGTCATTGCTTTATATTCAACACCATCAACCGTAATGTTCATCCATTGACCTCTAACTTTAGAAATAGTTTGTTTCTTATCAAGAGTTACAAAAGATTTCAAAGCTGTAGCACCGCACAGAATAATAGCATCAGGTTTAATAATATCAATTTGAGCGTCCAAAAATTTTCTGCATGCAGCTTTTTCTTCATCTGTAGGTACTCTGTTTTCAGGTGGGCGGCATTTTACAGTGTTAATAATATACAAATCTTTATCACGGGAAATGCCTGCTTCAGCGAGAAATTCACTTAACAATTGTCCGGCTCTTCCGACAAACGGTCTGCCTGTTTCATCTTCCATTTCGCCAGGGGCTTCCCCAATCAATACAATTCTTGCAGTAGAAGCATTGCCATCAGCAAATACAACATTATTACGTGTTGACGCTAATGCGCAACTGTTACAACTTTCACACTTTTGTCTTACTATATCCAGACAATTTTTCTTCATCTTCGCTCTCCTCTTTCTCTATTTTAAATAAGCCTACGCTATATTTCTTACAATACCTTTTTAATTCTTTAATAACAACATCCGAAAGTATGAAAACTGCTATTAAATTCGGAACTGCTAAGAATAAAGTAAATGCATCCGAAAGATTTATTATACTTTTAAAATTCATAGCCGAACCTATCACAATGAATATACAATATATAACCTGAAAAGTTCTTGTTGTCAATTTTGTTTCGCCAAACAGGAATGTCCAGCCCTTAATTCCGTAATAAGAACCGCACAACATAGTTGATAAAACAAAGCAGCTAGCCATGAAAGTCAATAATATCGGGAAAAACGGACATACAGTTCCAAATGCTTTTGATGTTAGTTCAATACCGGCAAGTCCTGAAGTTTGTAAATAAACTCCGCTTACAACAATAACAAAAGCTGTAGCCGCACCCACAATTACAGTGTCAACAAAAGGCTGAAGCATGGCAATAAAAGCTTGCGCAACAGGTTTGTTGGTCTTAACGGCAGAAAATGCAATCGGAGCTGTCCCTAATCCTGCTTCGTTTGCAAACATAGCACGTCTAAATCCCCACAACATACAAGCAAAAACACCGCCTTCGATAGCCCTTGGCTTAAATGCTTCCGTTAAAATAACATGAATTGTATGCGGCAAGTGTCCTATATTCATCATGCAAATTATAAACGCCGAAGCGACATACAAACTGCACATAACAGGGGTAACTTTAGATGTAAACTTGCCTATAGCTTTAATTCCGCCGATGATTGTAACATAAGTAATAATCGCAACAATCAAGCCCAAAAGCCAGCTTTGATTGTGGAAAAAGCTGTTTTCCCCGCCTGTTACCTCTGTAATCTGAGTCGTCATCGCGTTAATTTGGAATAGGTTCCAGCCGCCAATCATAGCGAAAATGCAGCAAACCGCATAGCTTTTAGCCAAAAATGGCGCAAACTTACCAACAATCTTATGATTTTTCAAACCATTTAAAATGTAATACATCGGACCGCCTGCAACGGAACCGTCATCATTAACTTTTCTGAATTTTAGCCCAAGTAAAACTTCCGCAAATTTCAGAGCCATAGAGAAAATTCCTGCAACCATCATCCAGAAAATAACTCCCGGACCTCCGATAGAAACTGCTGCTGCAGACCCTGCAACATTCCCAATCCCTGCTGAGGCAGAAATTGTTGCCGTAAGAGCCTGAAAAGCTGAAACTTCCCCATGCTTTTTGCGGACAATTAAATCTTTGTGTTCGTAGTTTTCTGTTATAAGTTTTATGGCGTGCTTAAATCCCCAAAAACCGATAAATCTTGTACGGAAAGTAAAATATAATGCTGCACACATTAATAAAGCAATGAGGAATTCAACCTTAACTCCGTGAATAGTCACTGAACTAAAAATTATCCCTGAAATCTTATCGGCTATAGGTGACAGTAAGCTGTCTATCGCGCTATCTAAATTCATAGTACGATTATTGTAACACAAACACAGAGATATAAACAACTAAAATTTTGGAAATTAAGTGAATAGAGTAATAAGGCACTAGGGCAACAAGACCTTTACGGTGCTTACGCACAAAAAGATAACAACTCGCCGGTATGGCTGATAAGACCTTATTCACCTAATGTCCTATTACATTTTCCGTCATTCTGAACACTCTGCGGGCAAAAAATCTCAAAAATTATGCTGCTTGATTAGCTTGAGCTTTTTGAGCGGCTTTTGCTTTTTTGTGTTCAAGGTATTTGTCACAAAGGATGTTTGCAGGTTTTGTAACTGCTACAGGTACCAAGAATCTGTATACAAGAGCGAATACGATAATTGAACGCAATGCACCAAATCCGTTAAATTTAGACATAAACTTATCATAATCTTTTTGAGTTAAGAAATGTTTTCTGCCAAATTTTTCTAAATAATCACCAAGTTTTAATAATGGTTCTTTTTCATTTTCGGCAAGACTTGCGTTTTTAACCTTTATTCTTTCGTTGTGTTCAGCCATTTTATTTCTAATATCTTCTGCGTTTGGAACATTCAAGTCGAAGAATTGTTCTTTCTTCGCATCCCACCATTTTTTCATCCTACTGTCGATAGTTAATGCTCCGGCAGTTGAGAGAATAAATGTTAAGAATTGGTTAACTGCAAGTGTTTTTCTTCTATCTTTATCCATCTTGTCGTTAACAAGTGTTCTATACATATACATACCACTGGTAATCGCTGAACCACCGATTAGGAAAATCTTAATTGCATTATCGGTACTTTTAACTTTATTTGCTATACCATCAATAAATCTGTTATCAAACATTGGTTTGCAAAGATGCTCCCCGACTTTATTACAAAAAGTATCATAACCTTTCGAAATATTCAAACCGGTAAAAGATTGTTGATGAGGTCTTGGCTTATTACAATTTGGGGTTGTGTATGAATTATTAAATGTATTTAACTTTACGTTCATTATTTACGACCTCCCATAAAGTCTTTGATTGATACTTTAGTGTTTTGAACTGTATTATTTTGTGCAACAATAGGAGCTTGTTGAGGCTCTGCAGCAGGTTTTGGTTTCTTTTCCAGATGGAATACGTATTTCAAAATGTACGGAATCAAAGCAATTGTAAGCATAGCTCTAGGAATTGCGATACCCCAATCAACAACATTCTTCATTGTTGTGTCGATAGCTTTGATATGAGAATCTAAATCTCTGATTTGATCACCAAGTTGTTTGCGAAGAGTTGAATCTGTTGTAGCTTTCAACTGGCGTTTCAAGTCATTAATTTTATCTGTCTTACTTGTGATAATCGAGATACCTTTGTCGAATTTTCTGGCAAGAACTTCTTCCGCTTTATTTTCAGATAATACCTTCTGAACTTTTTCTTCATCATTTAACTTATTCATTAAAAGATTTTTAATTTCATCATCTGTCAATTTTGCAAAGTCAGCCTTGCTCATTTTCATACCATCTTTAAGCATAAACTTACTTCCGGAATCAAGCGGACTTGTTATAATTGTTGAGAAGATAAAACCAACAAGAGCAGAAGACATTGAGTGTCCTGCTGAATAAATTTTATCGTCTTTATCTTTTTTACCCGGGAGTGCAACCGTTGCAGCCGGTCTTAGAAGCCCTGCTAAGAATAATGATACCAAAGCCGAACTTGCGATATTGTGTTCACCTGAGAATTTTGCAAGCCAGTTAAAGCCGCCGCTTTTGAGGATTTTGCCCATTAAAGTTTTAGCGGCAGCCACACTCTGCTCTTGGCCACCGCTAAACGCTACATTATATCCTCTGTTGTTTTCTCCGCATAAACCCACACTCATCTTTTCGTTCTTCTTGTGCGAGTGCTCATAATCCGACTTGTATCGCGATTTGTGAGTGAAATTAAAATTTAGAGGTTGTATATTCATGATTCACCATATAAATTAATTATATCTTCTACACTTATTTTAAATCAAAGAAAAAAAATTTTTGCTAGTATTTTAAAAAAAGTTTACATAATGCATGTCCTACGCATTTCGCATATAATTTCTATGCTATTGGTGAGCAGAATAATTCAGTGTTGTTAAGAATAACACGGTACAACCGGAAAAATAAATAAAAAAAGTTATCTCCCGTAAGGGAGATAACTTTTTTTCTGTGAAATTATTCAAATCTGAGTTCTTGTTTTTTGTTTGTTGCTACAATATCCATTGCTGTATATATTTTGTTTTGAACTGAATTTATTTCATCAAATAATGTGTCAAGTCCTTTTAACCTGTTAAAGTAACCCATTAAGGTGCTGAGCTCTTGTGGGTTATGTTCAGCTTCATCAATTTGTGCTTCAAGTTCTTCTGCGATATTAACAAGAATTTCTTCCGTGTCTTCGTATTCGGAATATACAACACCTATTTGACTTGCTAGTGTTTTTATATCTGCCATTAATTCAGTTTCGGTAATCTGTCCTTCCGTCGATTGTTGCTGAAGTTTCACTTCTTGAATTTTTTGTTGAGCTTGAGTTTCAGTCATTCCTTCGGTTACCGGAATGCCAAGTGCTTCCAATTCTTTTTGTGTAGTTTCACTCAATGATTCTTCTTTTTGCGCTACTTGAGTCGCAAACTGTTTGTCTGTGGCATTAACAGAATTGATTTGTGCCATAAATTCTCCTCTCTCTAATCGGCTTGAACAAACATAGCCTTGCTTTATATTACGGACAATTTATATGAAGACTTTAGGAGTTTTTACGATTTTTAACAAAAATTTTACAAAAAAATACCTGCTAACAGCAGGTATTTTTTATATGCAAATTTTATATTATACGCATGCACACTCTCTGGCAGAATGTTCAGATTCGCAAGAGCAAACGCTACAAAATTCAAAGCTGCCTGAGCTTCTGCTGTCTGAAAATACTCTTCCGTCAAGATCCATTTCATCACATTGATTGATAATGTTTAATGAAATGTTTTTAGCGGTTTTTGAATCAACAACTAATCTGTGAACTCTTAGATTTTTAGGGAATTGTTCCAGTTTAGTTCCTCTAATATTCAAAACACTTGTTTGGATGTCTGTGTTTAATTTTGTAATACTGCTTTTTTCAAGATTTAAGCTACCTGTATAAATGTGTGAAGGTAGTTTTTTAATTTTAGTGTTTGACATGTCGATACTTTCGGCATCAAATGCGCAGTTGATATTTTTAATATCTGCGCCTGAAAGGTTAAGATGGCTGCTTACCCAACCAATTGAAAGGCTTTCTATAGTGCATTTTGATAAGTTTAAACTTCCTTCAATTGCTCCAAGTTCTAATTTTTTAATAGTACAGCCTGATAAATCTAAATCTCCACCGCTGTAATTGTTGATTAATTCCTCGTAATTTTTTTTCATTATAAAACCTCCTATAGTTTGTATGAGCATTATAACTTAACAATATTTTGCTTATATCCTACAAATAATGGTTTTTTATATAAATTTTTTTATTCTTTTTTGTACCTTGGTGTGTAATGTGTTGATTGAATTTCTGATTTTAAATTTTTGAGTAATCAGAATTTAATATTAGGGGAGATAATGCTTAATTATAAAAAAATCACGACTACATGTATTTTGTTGTGTAGTATTATATTACAGTTAAACTTTGCAGTGTTTTCGGAGGAGAGTTCGAGTGCAACAAGCGGTAAATATCCGGATTATGCCTGTATGTATCTTGGACAGGATAAATGTGAATCGTTTAATCGTAAGATGTTTAACTTTAATTCTAAATTGAATAAGTTTATCATAAAACCTGTTCATATTGTTTGGGCATCAGTTATGCCGAAGTATGGCATGGAAAGAATTAAAGGTGTTTATACAAATATTGAATATCCGAAACGTTTGGTAAGTACGATGTTGCAGAAAGATTTTAAAGCTTCCGGACGGGAAACTTTGCGCTTTTTGACGAATTCTACAATCGGGCTTGGCGGGATGTTTGATCCTGCAAAAAAAATATTCAAACTTGAGCCTGCAGAAGAAAACATGGAACAAGCTTTAGCAAAGTGTAAGTGTAATTCCGGTCCTTACCTTGTTTTGCCCGGAATTCCGGCGACTACTCCGCGAGGGATTGCCGGTAAAGCGCTTGATACAGCATTAAACCCTTCTTCTTATATCGCTACTCCTGTTATTGCGCTTGTAAAACTTGGTTTTACAATAAATCAGACAAATGATATAGAACCTCTTGCCGAGATGATTGAATCTACATACGCAGATCCTTATGATATTACAAGGAAATTATACGGGTTAGATAATTATATAAAGGCTAATAATCTGGATAGAAAAGATGTTCTTGATACCAATGTCGAGTTATATCTTGGAAATACAATCGAAACCGTAAACTCTGGCAATAAAGACGGTGAGCCTAATGAGGTAAATGTCAAAGCTCAAGAAGGAGCGATTGAAGGAGATTTACTTACTTATAATGAGTTATTAAGAGATGGAATAAGTAAGGGTGGTTTTGTTTTAAAGAATGAAAAAGCTGAAAAACCTCAAGCTGATATTATTTTGAATGATTATAACCCACAAAATCCGGTCGTTGATGCTATGAGAACGGTATTATTTAATCTGCCGGATATAGAAAAGTCAATATGGTCTGATTTTTCAATATGGAATAGATGTTTTCGTAATAAAATAAAAACTTCGCATGTAAACATTGATTCATCAAAGGATGATTACAAATTTAAATATATTATGCAAAAAGATAAAAATTCCCCTGTTGCTATAATTTATCCCTCTATAGGTGAGGGGATAATGTCACATCATTCTGTGGTAATGGCAAAGTTATTTTATGATGAAGGTTATTCCGTAATTATTCAAGGCAGTCACTTCCAGTGGGAATTTGTAAAGAGTATGCCGGACGGCTATTGTCCCGGCTTACCTGAGAGGGATGCGGATTATTTGAAGCTTGTTACTTCTAAAATTTTAGACAAATTACAAACTAAATATAATTGTGAATTTAGCAAAAAAGTTGTAATAGGAACCTCTTTAGGGGCTCTCCAGACACTGTTTCTTGCAGATAAAGAGTATAAAAATAATACAATGAATATTTCAAAATTTATTTCAATAAATCCGCCTATAGAGCTTGTCTATGCTATGAAGCAATTTGATAAAAATAATGAAGAATGGAATAAAAATCCGGATAATTTAAAAGAACGAGTTGCTGTTACTGCGGCAAAAATAATCAGACTTCTTGAAGATAGGGATACCCCTAATTTTAAAATTGAGCAGCTTCCTTTTTCTGAGGATGAGGCAAAGATTATTACAGGATTTATAATGCATCAAAAACTATCTGATGTGATATTTACATTGGAAGGTGCTTCAAAAAGTAAAAAAACAGATATATATAAAACAATAAATAATATGAATTATCAGGACTATATGGATAAATATATTTTGGCAAAAGATTCAAGTATAAACTATGATGACGTTAATTATGATACCAGTCTTTATTCCATTTCTGAGTTTTTGCAGTGTAATAATAACTACAAGATATTCCACACACTGGATGATTATCTGGTGACTCAGCAGCAGCTTTCCAGACTGAAGAGGTATGCAGGGGACAAGGCTGTTTATGTTAGTAACGGTTCTCATCTGGGTTATATGTATCGTCCGGAGTTCATTGAAGCTTTGAAAAGTGAGATTTCGTTAAAAAATGATGCTATTGCAGCCAAGTAAAAAAGCTCTCTTAATGAGAGCTTTTCTATTAATTTTATTATAGTAGCCGTTTATTTCAAAGGTTATACATTTTTACCTAATTGATAGGCTTCTTGCATGTATCTGGTTTGTTTGACTTCGTTAAGCTGCCAAACTCCTGTCCCAAAGAGTACCCCTTTTTCGTCAGCGTAGTTAAGACAGTCTAAAAATCCTCTGAAGTCTTCTAATGTTCTTTGAAGAGCAATTTCTCGAGTGTCAGCAGCGGTGATAATAAAATAGAACTCTTTGTTTGTTATATGGGTATACTTTGCACAGCAACGATCAATAAATGTTTTCATTTGAGCTGAAACTGTATAGAAATAAACCGGAGTTGCCATAACGATTACGTCAGCTTCTATCATTTTTTGGATAAGTTCAGGCATGTCATCCTTTTGTGGACACGGTGTATTCTGGTCGTTGCAGCAACCGCAGCCGGTACAATAGTTAATATTTTTATCTTTTAAACGGATTTTTTCGGTTTGGTGTCCTGCCTCTTGTGCTCCTTTTATAAACTCATCACATAAAACGTCTGAATTACCGCTATTTCTCGGTGTGCTTGATATGACCAATACTTTTTTATTCATAAACAGTCTCCTTTTTTGTTAATTATTATAATAGTTAAAGTTAGTTTTAAGTCAAGTTTTTTAAATTCTAATTGTGTATAAATATAAAATTTTTTTTTAATTTTGAATTTTGATAAAACGAGATGTTTTTATATATATAAAAGTGTGAGTTATGTATATTTGAAATTATGAAAGGGTGGTATGATGGTAGCGGAAGTTTTGCCTATAATAAATACAGGGTTTGTATCAAATAAAGAAAACAAGAAACCTCCTTTTGTACTGGATGAAAGTATTCCAAGAACCTGTAAGCCTAAAGTGGTTGATGGCGACAAAATATGGAAAGATATGTTAGAGTCTGCAAAAAACAAACCAAATGGAGAAAGAACACTTGTAGACTACATGCTTTTGGCAAATGATGCCATGAATCCTTGTATTTGTTATATAGCGTGAGGAACTAGTGCAAAGCAAGTTTTTACCTTAAACTGCACTATGTAAAGTTTATAATTTTATTTTAATTTGTTATATACCGTATCTTCGACAGCTTCAAGCCATTCGTTAGATGTTTCGGTTCCGTCGATTTCGACGGCAATATGCGAGAACCAGCTATCAGGTGCTGCGCCATGCCAGTGCTTAACATTTGCAGGAATGTTTATAACATCTCCCGGTTTCATCTCAATCGGTTCTTTTCCCCATTCTTGATAATATCCGCGTCCGCCTATCGCAATTAACATTTGACCTCCGTCTTCTTTTGCACGATGGATATGCCAATTGTTGCGGCATTTTGGTTCGAAGGTCACGTTATACATTTTTACTTGTGTTGTTGAAATTGGTGCTATATAGCTTTGACCAATAAAATATTGCGCATAAGCATCATTTGGCTCACCTATAGGAAACATTATGGTTGAAGCATATTTATCTTTTTCGTTTGATGCGGTATTTTCTTCACTCCAAACTTCTTTTGCTAAATTGAAGGTTGCCCAAGCTTTAGGCCATCCTGCATAAAATGCTGTATTTGTTATAATTGCGGCAGCTTCTTCTTTTGTAACTCCGTGATTTTTAGCATTTTGGAGATGGTATTTTAGAGAAGAATCAGTTATCCCTTGCGAAATTAGTGCGGTCATAGTTATAATGCTGCGTGTTTTCGTGTCGATATTCTGATTGTTCCAGTTTTCTCCGAACAAAATATCGTCATTAAAATGAGCAAACTCGGGAGCAAATGTTCCAAGCTGAGTTCTTCCTGCTGTTTGAACAATTTTTTTCATTTTTTTATCCTCACAATTTTTAGCTAATACAAAACTGTTTTGAAGTGTACATAATAACAAAATTATAATAGATATTTTTTTAGCAAATTCGTTACCTCCTAACTTCTTAATATTTTTAATATCTAATACTTATAATATAATAAAAAAGTTTATCAATAGCGGCAGCTATAGGTTTTTATAAGTTCAAAATTTTGCCTGTTTCCACTCCGCTTGGCGTGAGAAGCCTAATGTAAGGGCTAAAAATTTTTTAACAATTAAGCAATTTTTGAGAAGAAAACTCTTTTATATACATGTAGGAAGGTTGAATATAGGAAAGTAGTGTCCAATGATTAATTCAGTAGGTTTGAATAGTAATGATATACAATATAATAAGCCTGTATCAATTGCGCAATCCGCAGATAATTTACGGACTTTTTCTGTTAGTAATCAAGAAAATAAGCAAAAAGAATCCGGTAATCTTATATTACAATATCTTGAAAGTCAGGCAAATAATAATATTTCTTCAAAGTATAATGTTTCTGCCCCTATTTGGACACCTGCATTTGACAAATTCGAAAACCTGAAAGTTCTTGATGCTCAAGGTAACATTGTTCAGAATGTTGAGTTTAAAAAAGATGGTGACAAATTAACGGAAAAAATCTTTGTAAAAGCTGTTAATGGTTCTACCGTTGATAAAACAATAGTTAATGACGGTGACAAAAAATTTATGACATTAGTTTTCAGGAATAAGAATGGTGAAATTACCGGAGAAGAAAATCGTTCTTATGAGAAAGTGGATGATGATAACGCAATTTCTGCCCATAATGGTAAAATATACAAAATTAGCGGATTATCAACTGACATTTTAACGATTGAGCATAACGGACAAAAAACAGTTGTAGATTTAGCCAAGAAAATTCAGCCAACATTAGATACTATTGAAAATGAACCCACCCAAAAACAAATCTCAAAGGAGCAAAAAGAGTTTCTACTTAATCGTATTAAGAAATTATCAGGTGATATAATCTTAAAATTTGATGAAGAAATAGATAAAATGGTTATGCTTGATACAAATGAATACGAAGGCTTTTTCTGTAATGATAACGGTATAAGAAAGTTAAAACTTTCACAAGAAGTTAAAGATGATATGACTTTTGTGCATGAGCTTGGACATGCAATAAATAGTATTGATTCTAAGTGCGATGATAATAATTATGTTCGTTGGAGCGATAACGACGATTTTGTGAAATCCAGAGAATTTGAATTAAAGAATTTTAGAAATCGTTGTAAAAATAATTCTATAATAAGGGCAATGGAAAAATTTACTTATGACAAGTTTATCAACAAAGGTTATGTTAGTTATAAAGAAGGTCAAAAAGATGCCCAAGATGAGGAGTTTGCAGATATGACCGGATTTATAAACTGTATGGATGTAAATTGGATACATAATAGGCTCACTAGTTTGTTACAATTTATGCCTGATTCAACCCAAATGGTTTACGCTAAAAACCAAGAATTATTTTAAGAGAATTGTTGCTTCAAAATTTTTGTGCAAATCCGGTCGGTTTGATGATTTTGAGCCGAGAGTTTGGGTATTTTTCGATGTAAAAATTTGCATCCTACTTACTAATTTGTGTGGATGGTAGCAAATATTATTTTTACAGGTTTTGTAATACAGTGAATATTAATAACGAAAGGATATGTATAATGCAGCTTAGTCCAATACAGCAGAATAAACAAGTTAACTTTACTTCTCGTGTATTCATTAAGAATTGTAGTGAAATATTTAAAAGTAAAAACGTACAAAACCAAATAGCAAGATTAGAAAAAAACGGCAACCCCGATATTATATCGCTTAGAGGTTACACATCTAAGCAAGATGGTGTGGAATGCGTTAATATGAACATTGTTAATCATAAGAATTGCGAAGAAAGGGAAAAAGACTTTTTTTTCACAAAAGGTGGCTTGAGATTGGGTGCTTTCTATAAAAAATTATTGAAAGAAAATCCAATTAATACATGGAAATATTAATATATATTTAAACTGTAATTTTTTAAATCGGTATAATAGTCGTATGGCTGTTTAATATTAAGATTTTCTCTATTGCAAAATGGTAGTAGGTTTTATGATTTGAGACAGGTAATTTGATTATTTTCTGATGCAAAAATTACACCCTACTAATTGGCAAAAAAAATTTGTTTTCCGTTTTTGCATACAACAAGGAAATATGTAAGATATGAATATAACAATTAACCCAATAAATAATAGTTTAGTTAAAAATTATCCAAAATCAACGAATGTAAACTTCGGCTCTACAGCAAGGAGTTACGATTTAGAACCAGGATTTAAAATGTGCACATCAACTGTAATGTTCAGAGAAGATATAAACTGGAGAGAATTTGCTAAATTTTTGCTGGACCATTTTAAAGATAAAAAAGAAGTTAATATAGTTCAATATGCTTCCTCAGATGGTTCAGAAGCGTATACACAGATTATAAGTCTTTTAGAAAGCGGTCAAGATACGCGTAAATTTTTCCCAATAGAAGCTTATGACTTTGATCCTGTAGTAGTTAAAGCGGCACAAAGCGGAAACCTAAACTTAACATACAGAGATCATCAATATCTTGGAATCAATACTAAAAATTTTAATAAATATTTTTCAAGAGCAAAAAAATCCTTAAAAATGCCTAATGAAGGCTCGTTTAAATTCTTTACTCAAGATAAACAATTTGTAGAACACTGCGGCGAATTTACAACATACAAAGTATCACCGGTTCTTAAAAGTCGGGTAAAATTTAATCAAGGAGATATGTTTAGCCTTGTGGGACAAATAAAAGATAATTCTAATACTGTTGTTTTATGCCGAAATAGTTTGGGGTATTTTACAGATATAGAAATTAACTCTTTTTTAATGATTCTTTCAAATAAACTCAAAAAAGACAGCATATTTGCCATTGGAAAAGTAGATGTACATCAAACTGAAATCGAAACTTTTTTGCGCAGATTCAATTTTGAAAAAATTATGAATCACATTTATAAAAAACTGTAAGACAGTCAATAACTTTAAATTTTCGATAGTGAGTTTGAGTATTTTCAGTGCAAAATTTAGGTATATAACATATCAAAAACAAGAAAATTGCAAAAAATCGCTAAGCAAGGTTGGGTGAAACCCAACAGATTTAAAATTACTCAAATTTTTTAAATTCCTAAATTATCTTCTGTTGTCAAACTAAGTGTTATCTTTCATTTTAAAAATAAAAATCTCGGCGAATTTGGATTATTTCCAAAACGGACTATGCCGAAATAATCAAACTATGTGTCAAACTCCCTACACACGCTAAAAATTAGAACATATCTCGTTTTAATATCAAGTTGCCGAAATAATCATTCTTCCTGTCAGACCGTTTTGAGTCCAGTTTGTCCGTTTTGGATGACAGGAAGTTTGATTATTTCCTACCCCTCAAACCTTTACAAACAGCCAACTTTCCCAAATAATCATTCTACCCGCAATAATCAAAACGGACTTCCAATTATAACAGATTTGAAAATGCAACAACATAGATGTAAAAAAATTAGGTAGTGGCAACTTTGGAGCAGCTTATAATATAAACAACAAAAAGAAGCAGGAGTTAATCTGCTTCTTTTGATTGGCTGGGGCGGAAGGATTGTCTTAAGTCGCTCGCATTAAACGTGTCTGCGTGTTTTGCTTCAAAGAATACCTGTACAATGACACTTTAAATGCGAAAGAGTAACACTTCAAATGCGAAATTTGGAACAGTTCCGTTTCTAATATGCTTAATATATCTACATAATCAGACTATAATTACGCAAAAATTAGAATGTTCATGCTTCATATAATATAAGTGTGTAAAATAGTAGGTTTATAAATATGCAAAGTATAGAAAAAGTAAATTTATCAGGTACAAATCAAGTTCGTTTTATGGCACAGCCTGAAAACAGCAGTGAAGTAAAAGAATCATCTGTGAAAAAATATTTGACAGCACCTAATGTTATATTAGGTTCCCTTGCAACTATTGGTGTTCTAGGAATGGCAGATGTTCTTATTTGCAAAGGTAAACATTTGAATAAGATTACAGGTAAAGGTAAAGAACTTGAAGAAGCAGTTTCAAGAGCAGCTTCAGCGGAAAACAGAGCAGCTACGATTGAAACTGAAGCATCAAAAATTAGAAAACAATTAGATGACTTGATAAATCGCTTAAAAGATACTACAGGAATAAAAGGTGAAGTTAAAATTACTGGTGAAGGTGAAAACATTAATTTAAGAAATGAATCAATGTATCAGGTCTTTGGGAGAGGAAATAAGATTCATGCACCATTACACAACGTAGAACATGGACGTAGTGTTTTAGGAAAGTTACAGGGCTTTTATGAACAAGTAAGTGAACTTCCGACGGGTGAAGATAAAACAAAGCTATTAGAATCCATTAAACGTACTTTTAAAAAGTTCGATTATGAAGTAGTTGAAGAATTTAAGCCTGGAATAGACTATGAAATTTGTACAAATCCGAACTTAAAAGCCCCTAGCGTTACAGTACCTGCTATTATAGATAAAAATGGTAATACTATATTGAAAGGTACTGCCGTAATACCTTAATCTCGCATTCTCAACTGTTTTGTCAATTAACAACTTGCTAAAAATTTATTTCCGACTTTTTTGTAAAAATTTCCGAGTAGCGGATTTTGGCAAGGGTGTAGTGAAACGGAACTCGTCTTGGTGAG
>CAYUQM010000018.1:36134-38231 GCA_964446855.1 uncultured Muribaculaceae bacterium | reverse complement strand
AGGGAATACCTCTGGGCAGATACAAGGACGCAAATGTTCTCGCAACTGCAATGCTTGAGCGCGTAAGTAAAGCCTTTGAAGACATTGAACCCGCTCCTAAATCTCAAACCAGAACTGTAGAAACAGAACAAAATGAAACTAAGGATGAAACCAGACCACCGGTGCAAGAAAATGACCAAATAAACCACATAAATGTACCTGATGAAGGTATTCCTGCGGTTGAATCTAAATATGTAAAAAGTCCGTATGATTTATTAGTAAATGAGCATATTTCTAATAGCGAGGCAAATGCAATTCTTAGAGAAGCCGGTTTCTCAGAGGAAGAAATTGTATCCCTGCGCAACGAAGTCAGAGAACCTTTTAACGCTGTTGTTGAAGCCTTAAATATTTGCTCTCGAGTAAAATCCGATGCAGGTGTAGACCTAAAAAAAGCTTCCGTTGATGAGCTAAAAGAGGCTATTAAAGAATGGGCAAAAGATGAAGAAACTTTGGAAGCTATAAAATATATAAATGAAAAAAACATTAAAATGTTTACTGAAAAATTCCAAACAAAATCGGAAAAAGATACCTTTGATTTACTCCAAAAGCTTTATAGTATAGATACAGAATATGCTGAGAAAAAAGAAAATTTAGAACATAGTTTTGGTAGAGCTCATGAAATAGCTGAGATTGCAGGATTACCATTATATGAAGTTATTAATGATATACAAGACTATAGCCCTGAAGAAGTTGCTAATCTTACGCCGGAACGGGTGCGCGCACAAAAAGCTATAGCAGATGCTATAGGAGTTGAATTCAACTTATGGAATGCTGAGCATATCGAAAATCCTGAACTCATTACATCCGAATTTGTGGAGGATGTAAAAGTTCAAACTGCGAGATTAGAAAAACTCGGTATTTACAAAGATTATACCAGTATTAGTAAAAACCCAATTGAAAGTTTTGCCGAGATTAAAGAAATACTTACTCAATGCGAAAGTGCAGGGCTTGACTTTTCTTGGTATAAAGAAGGGGCGCCGCTCAACGGTTTAAAATCTTTACTGAAACAAAACAATCTTAAAGATGTCAAAGCTTTTATTGATGCTTGTTCTCCTGAGTGCAAAAAGAAGTTTTTCCAATATGTATTGCAGTATGCTTCTGACGAGCAAAAATTAGCGGACATTAAAGGTTATACTGAAATTCTCAATGCAATGGCGGATTTAAAACCTGAGCTAAGTGGGAATATAAGGGAGTTAGAGCAACCATCTGAGTTTATTTCAAACTTGGAAAGAATCGGGGTAACTGACCTTATCGGAGCTGCAAAATTATACAGAGCTTTTAATGATGCCGGAGCATTTCCATCCGGATATGATGTTTCTTCAAAGTTTAAAATTAAAGATGGCGATTACGATAATGCAGCTAAGTTTGTCCGCCAATTAAAAGAAGTATATGGTGATAAGGTAGGATTATTCCATTACGGCTATTCTGCAATAAGCGATTATATGTCATATTGGAAATCAGAATTGGATTTCAAAAGAGCCGTTGATAGAATGGATGCCATCATGAATACGGACTTGGTGAAAGACGATAATGTTCTTAAAAATATTTCTACTCTGGTTTCATCAGAAAATGCTCAAGCAGTAGAGTTGATTACACTCCTTGCAAAACACGGTTTTACAGAGTCTTCGTTGATGCGTGAGATTCTTGCAGGTAATAAATACAATGTTGATAATGTCGAACAAGTAATAGATGTATTTATTGAAGAAACTGCACTGTGTAATCCACTTTCAGAAGTAACAACAGCGAATGTATTGAAAGCATTGAATAGCGGTAATAATAATCATAATAATATGTATTTATTAAAGAATATGATTGATTATGATATTCATGATTTCAAAGAGGCTAAAGAAAAATTTTTCCAACGATATGATTTTAACTTAGGGGTTACTCCTGAAAATAAAGCTCTGATAACACGATTGTTATCTGATGAAAAGTTAAACTTTCCGAGTAACTTGGTCGGCGATATTGCAAAATCAGCTAACTCTGTAAACCTGCCGTTAGCTGAACGTTTATGTTTTGATAAAGAGTTCCCTAAAGATAAGATTGCAGACATTTTGA